>DUGW01000184.1 GCA_013331125.1 Candidatus Woesearchaeota archaeon
TGCCAAGACGATCATCTGGAACGGCCCTATCGGCGTGTTTGAGTTCAAGAATTTCGCTAAAGGTACAGAAGCCATAGCGAAGGCACTCACTGAATCAGGTGCTACGACCATCGTCGGTGGCGGTGATTCTGCTTCTGCTGTCGACAAGCTCGGTTTCTCCGACAAGATGACCCTTGTCTCGTCTGGCGGCGGCGCATCTCTTGCGCTTTTTGAGGGCAAGGAGCTTGTGGCCTTGAAGGTCCTTGAACAGTGGGCTCTCAAGAAGGGCAGCATCAACAACCGCATAGATAAGGACGCTCCTAAAGAAGGGAAGGCAGGCAAGGGTGGGGGCTGAAATGGTCTACAGGCTTCTTCCAAAGCTGTATGACGTGATAACTGTAGGTTCTGCCACTGTCGACTGTTTCGCGATACTTGCTGAGGATTTCAAGAAGATCAGGCATGGTGACAAGATTCTCCTGAATGATATCCAGTTCAGGACTGGCGGCGGTGCCACGAATGTCGCTGTCGGCCTGAGGAGGTTGGGCATCAGGACTGCTTTTCTCGGCGAGCTTGGTCGCGACCATTCTGCGCAACAGATACTTGACGAACTTAAGGAGGAGCGTGTGGCCGTCATCAACAGGCAGCGCTCTAAGTATCCTACATCCTATTCGATAATACTTGACACTGAGAAGATGGACCGTGCCATACTTGCATACAAGGGCGCCTCTAATTTCCTTCATTATTATGAGTTCCCGAAGAAGCTTCTCAGCACCCGTTGGTTCTATTTCGCTTCGATGGTCGATGTCTCTTTCGGGACTCTTGAGAAGCTTGCTGACTTTGCTGTCCGCAACAGGATCAAGGTGTTCTTCAATCCCTCTTCGTACATGGCAGAGAAAGGTAAGAAGTATCTGGACAGGGTCCTTCAGGCCACTAACATCATCTGCTTGAACAAGGAGGAGGCTCAGTCCCTCCTCGGCTCCAGGAGCGCAGACGTGAAGGCTCTCCTCAAGGGCCTTCGCAGCCTCAGCCCGAGGATGGAGATCGTCATCATCACCGACGGTGCGAAAGGGCTCCATGTCTTTGACGGTAAAGAGGTATATGATATGGTGCCTCACAAGATAAAGTGCGTCGATACCACTGGTGCTGGTGATTCATTCGGCACTGGTTTCCTTGCCGGCCTCATCATGAATGACAGGAAGGATTTGAGGTTTGCCATGCACCTTGGTCTTGTGAATGCTGAGTCTGTAATCCAGCATGTCGGTGCGAAGACAGGGCTTTTGAGGAAGAACCAGGCCCTTTCTTTGGTGAGGGAGCAGTAGTGATGGTCGAGGACCTATGTGATGATAATTACACGATCATAATAACAAACGAACAGAGGTAAGACAATGTCATCAAGACTTTTGACGAACAAGAGGATCCAGACAGTCGCGCAGCAGCACCATTTCGGTGTCGGCGCTTTCAACGTGTTTGATATGGAGTCGATACAGGCAGTGGTCCGTGCTGCAGAGCTGGAGAGGTCTCCTGCGATAATCGCCACTACAGAGGGCGCTATCGAGTACGCAGGTCATGAGTTTCTCGCCGAGATGATCAGTCTCGCTGCGAAGAGGTCAGATATGCCTTTAACCATGCATCTTGATCATGGTAAGGACATGAAGATCATCCGTGACTGCATAAAGTTCGGCTATAGTTCTGTCATGATCGATGCTTCACATTATCCTTGGGAGAAGAATATCCAGGTCACGAAAAAGGTCGTGGATATGTGCCATAAGAAAGGCATGAGTGTCGAGGCTGAGCTCGGGACTATCGGCGGTGTCGAGGATAAGGTGAGTACGCGCCATATAATACTGACTGAGCCTGGTGAGGCCAAGGAGTTCGCCCAGAGGACTGGTTGCGATACCCTTGCTGTCGCTATCGGCACCTCTCATGGTGCCTACAAGTTCGCCGGCAAGTCCAGGCTTGACATCAAGCGTCTGAGGGAGATAAAGAAGGTCGTGAAGATCCCTCTTGTCCTGCATGGTGCCAGCGGCATCCCTCAGGACATCGTCCGTAAGGCTGAGAGGTTCGGCGCGAAGCTGGGTCGCCCGCATGGCGTCTCTGTACCTGACACAAAGGCAGCTATCAGGAATGGTATCAGTAAGATCAATATCGATTCTGACCTCAGGCTTACCTTTGATGCTGCAATCCGTGAGGTCCTTTCAGAGAAGCCTGATACCTTTGACCCGAGGAAGATCCTTGGTCCTGCCCGTGATGCCCTTGTCGAGACTGTCAGGATGAAGATGAGGATGTTCAGCAGCTCTGGCAAGGCAAAGTATTATAAGAAATGAAGCATTCAGGGTATGTTATATGGCAAAGATAATAGTGAATTTCAAGACGTATAAGCAGGCGACCGGTCAGCGTGCTGTCGACCTGGCAAAGATATGTGAGAAGGTCGCGAAGAAAGAGAAGGTTGAGATAATTGTCGCTGTCCAGAACGTTGACCTGTTCCATGTCTCTAAGAGTGTCTCCATCCCTGTCTATGCTGAGCATATCGATCCTGTGGATTATGGCGCCCATACAGGCAAGGACCTTCCCGAGGCTCTTGTCGAGAACGGCGCGACTGGTGTGATCATCAACCACTCTGAGGATCAGCTTGAACTCCATCAGATCGAGGATGGTATCAAGCGTGCCAAGGCTGTGGGTCTTGTCACCTGTGTCTGTGCTCCAACTGCAGAATCGAGCGAGGCCATCGCTGCCTTCAGTCCTGACATGATCGCTGTCGAGCCTCCTGAGCTTATCGGCGGTGATGTCTCTGTCTCCAAGGCCAGGCCTGAATTGATCAGTGAGACTGTCAAGCTTGTACATAAGGTTGACAGGTCATTACCTGTGCTCTGTGGTGCTGGTATCAAGGACCATGAGGATGTGAGGATTGCCCTCAAGCTTGGTTGCGAGGGTATACTTATCGCTTCAGGTGTCACGAAGGCCAAGGACCCTGAGGCTGCGCTGAAGGATCTGATAAAAGGCATGAAGGTTACGAAGAAGAGGTGAGAATATGATAACCATCAAGACTGAGGATCTGCGTGTGAAGAGTCTCTCCTCTCTTAAGTCCCGTCTTACAAAGATTTCGCGTTCTCCTGTCCCTGATTTTGCAGTCCATAAGGAGGAGCTGTCGAAACTTGACAGTATCCTGAAGAAGTATTCAAAGTTCAAGAATCTCATCATCATCGCCAATGGCGGTTCACAGTCCACTTTCAGGGCTTTCCATCATGCGCTTGTCCCTATGGGCAATGAAAGGAAGGTCTTCTTCCTGACGAGTATGGAGCCTGACCTTATTGACATGGTCAAGGTGCGTTTCGCTCCTAAGAAGACGTTGGTCATGCCTATCAGCAAGTCAGGCGACACTGTCGGCGTGCTTGAATCACTTTTCGCCTTTTCCGAATATACTGTCCTTCCCGTGACCTCCCCTAACAAAGGTGCATTGTTTGAGTTGGCACAGAAGATGGGTTGGGATATCATCCCCCATCCTGAGATCGGCGGCAGGTTCTCTGGCATCACTGCCTCTGCTTATGCTCCCGCGCTCTTCTGTGGCATCAATGTCGAGGAGATAGACAAGGGTACAAGCGAGATCTACAAGCAGTGCCACCCTTCTGTACCTGTCGACAAGAATCCTGCCTTGGATCTTGCCTGCAGGCTTTTCATGCTTGAGAAGAAGGGCTATTCTGAGATCTTCTGTCCTGTATATTCTTGCAGGCTTTTCGGTTTTGCTCTTTTCATAATGCAGATCATCCATGAGACTGTCGGTAAGCAGGGCAAGGGTCAGACGATCTACACTGCCGATGCTCCTGAGTCCCAACACCATACCAATCAGAGGTTCTTCGGCGGCCATAAGAATGTCATCGGTCTTTTCGTCAATCTTGAGCACCAGGATGATGAAGTCATGAAGGTGCATGTCCCTGAAGAGCTCCACCATATCCGGTTGCGTGACGGCACGCTGTCTGACATAGACAAGGTCGCTTACGCAAAGGCATTTTCATTCGAGTACCAGGGGACTTACAAGGATGCTGTCAACAGCAGGATCCCTGTAGCGACTGTGACTCTTGACAAGATTTCGCCATTCTCAATCGGGGAGTTCCTTGGTTTCTGGCATTATGTGGCTGTGTATTCTGCCATGCTCCGCCAGGTGGATCCTTTTGATCAGCCCCAGGTTGAGAACTCCAAGAAGATAAGTTTTGAATTGAGGCGAAGGTTGAGTAAGGAGTGAGCACAACCATCACTTCCCGTCGGGAATCCTCCCGAGGATATGATGAGAAGATAATTTAATAAAGGCGAAGGTCAGAGATTCAGGACATCGATAATGGACAAGAAAAAGAAGTTTGGAAGGAGCGTCATCCGCGAGGAAGAAGAGATAATAAGTCATGCTACCAGATGGCTCCCGCTTTTCATAGTTGTATTGCTGGTTCTTCTGATAATAGTCTATCTGCAGTCTACAAGGGTGACTGTCCCTGAGGCTTCTCCTGGTGGTTCTGAGATGTTGCCTACCAGCGACCAGCTCGGCCGGCAGATAGAAAAGAGCGCCGAATCGATTCTTGATATGTTTCCTACCATGAGATTCACCGCTTCATCTTTGAGTGCGGCTGAGGAGTCTGAGTTGATCAAGCTGTCTATGCCTCAAGCCAAGACTGCTGTACCTAAGATAACTGATGAGGCCCTTGCCCGCATAATGGAGAAGAATAAAGAGAAGTACCGACGGGCTATCGAATTGGTCAATCCTGCCGGGTACATAAACACAGAGTCAATATCTATAGAGGATCTTGTCGGTGATAAGGTCATTGCAGTGGTGTTCTGGACCTCATCATCACAGAATTCGTTGAGGCAGGCCGAGTTCCTCAAGATGTGGTACTCTGCGTATAAGGACCTTGGCCTTGAGATTATCGCAGTCCACACACCTGAATTCAGGTTCGAGAAAGACCACGCAGTGGTCCAGGCGGCAGTTGATAAGATAGGTATGAACTATCCTGTCGTCCTTGACGATGAGTTCTTTATCTGGCGTGCTTATGGCAACAAGTTCTGGCCAACTGTCTATCTTATAGATGTTGATGGTTTCATAAGATATGAAAAGGTCGGTGATGCCAACTGTGAAGATGTGGATAAGAACATCAAGATCCTGCTGCAGGAACGCAAAGAGGCTTTAAAGCTTGATATAACGATACCTCAAGAGCACATAATGCCTGATATCGAAGCCCACCAGATGGCCAACATAAAGACGCCAAGGGTATATCTTGGTTATGCCAAGAACCGCGGCGATCTTGGCAATCCTGAAGGTTTCATGGCAAACATGCCTGTGAAGTATTCCCTTCCTGGCACACTGATCCATAATTCTGTCTACCTCGAAGGCGAATGGCTTAACAATGATGATCATATNNGTTTGGTCCTTGAGTCTGATTCAGGGACTGTAACTATCGATTATAATGCCCGTGATGTCTACATGGTCGCTGGTGGCAATGCCCAGGTCCAGGTCATCATCGACGGGAAAGAGGTTGCCGGCCTACAGACCATGGAACCTAAGCTTTATCTTGTGCATAAGGGCGAGTCTCACGGACCCCATAGGGTAGAATTAATCATCACAGGCAAGGGCTTTGATCTTTATAGTGTTTCTTTCGGTTAAGCCACGAATTCCTCAGTAAACTTATTATATATGATGCATTCTAGAATGTGATAAGTGAGAAAAAGTGGTTTGGGAAGGTAAAAACAGTCTGATGTTGTACGTGCTCATTGCTTGTGCAGTTATTGGACTGGGAGCTGCGTTCTTCATGATCAAGAACTTTTACTTCAAGATAGGGTTGATGATTTTTATTGTTTTAGGCCTGTTGGCAGGTTACGCATCAAAGAATGAATCCCGTCTTAGAAGAAACAAGCTCAAAAGACTTGTTCTAGACGTGAAAAAAGAAGAGAAGATTGCCAAAAGGACGCAGAGACTTATCAGGTTCATAATCTATCACAAAGAAAGACTACAACATCACGAATTGGAGGAAGCGATGCAGTCCCTCATCAGTCTGCTTCAGATAGAACTAAAGGATGGCAGATTAGTGATAAAGGAATATGAAGGACTAAGCCAGGAAGATAAGGAGGATCTTGAGAAATTATTGAATGAAAAGGCCCTGCATGGGATCCTTAACAAAATTTATTGGATTAGACGTTCTGTGAAAGATTGCTTGCCGGGATTACTGGAGCATATGGAAAAAGAAGAACCTGACATGGAATGGGTCAATAAGACTCTCCAAAGTATCGTTAAGGACAAGGAATCAGATGTTAGATGTTTTGGACCTCTATTGGACGGAGAAAAAGAGCTTCTTCAGGAGTTTGAAAGACTAGAGAAAAAAATCAGGGAACAGATGAGAAAAAAGGGCAAGAAAGGTCAGTAAAGTTCACTTCTTCTCCCACTTGACCTTGAGGAAATGTGTCGAGCAGCTGAAGCATGGGTCGTATGCCCTTATGAGCTTCTCCACCTCAAGCACGAGTTTGTTCTCTGGCAGTTTGAGCAGTGCTGGCAGGTATGCCTTTATGTCCTCTTCCATGTTGTGGAGGTTCTGGCATGTCGGTGTTATTATGTTCGCCTTTATTATCTCTCCTTTGGCGTTCACCTCGTAGTCATGCCACAGCACGCCTCTTGGTGCCTCGACTGCTGATATTCCTCTTCCCTTGCGGAACTCCACAGGTACAGGATCCTCCTGTTTCACCTTGAGTTTCCTGCATATCTCTATTGCCCTGTCGACGTAGTGTACCAGCTCTACTGCCTGGCAGAAGTTTATCATGAATGGGTTGTTCAATGGGAACTTGACTTTCGCTTCGCTTATCACTTTCTTTGCGTTCTTTGAAAGGAACTTGTATGAGTTGTTCATCCTTGACAGTGCGCCTACCATGTATGGCTTGTCTTTCTTGGATACGAACTTCGCTGTCGCGTAGTACACGTGGTATTCTGACAGGTATTTCTGGTATTCGTCCTGTTTGAACTTGTTCTCCTGTGATGCCATGCTTCCGTGCAGCATGCCGTATGCGGTATCATCATATACTGAGAAGTATTCTGTGTCTTTCTCGAATTTTGGGACCTTGAGTTTCGCGAACCTTCTTGCTGTCTCGAGTGCGTCTGCCTGTGCATCCTGCAGTAGTCTTCGCAGGTTGTCTATCTCTTCCTGTGTCGGTATCTTTAGGAATCCTCCTACCTGTGCGCTTACTGGGTGCATAACCCTTCCGCCTATGAGTTCGACCATCCCGTTGCCCAGCTTGTTGAGCCTTAGTGATATCTCGATGTCTTTCCTGTGTTTCTTTGTCATCTCCAGGGCATTGTCGAATCCCAGGTAGTCTGGCAGTGCGAGGAAGTATAGGTGTGTCGAGTGGCTCCTTATCCTCTCTCCTGTCATGAGCAGCTCTCTGAGCATCTTTGTCTGTTCTGTGACCTTGACTCCTAATGCCCTTTCCACTGCCTGTACTGATGCCATGAAGTGTGCGCAGCTGCATATTCCGCAGATCCTTGATGTTATCTCCGGCGCCTCCAGGCAGTTCCTGTCTTTCAGCAGCGCCTCGAAGTACCTGCTTCCCTCTGCAGAGTCCAGCTCGCACTTCTCTATGGTGCTGTCTTTGATCGATATCGTGAGGTTTGCATGCCCTTCCACCTTTGTGAGGTGGTTTAGGTTGATTGTCTTTGCCATTTTTCTGTCTCTTTTCCTTATTTACTGAGTTTTTTCTTGAGTTTGCTGAATAGTGATTGTTTTTTCTCGACTGAAGGTTTCGGCGAATTCTTCGCAGGCGCAGCTTTCTTGACAGGCATCTTCTTTGCGGGCTTGGGTTTTGGTTTTGCCTTGGCCTTCCCTCCCTTCACCTTCGTGACCTTGGTCTTCTTTGGTGTCTTCGCTGCCTTCTGCTTGGGCTTCATCTTCACCTTGGATTTCTTCACGCCAGTCTTTGCTGTCCCGCCTTTCGCTCCTTTTGCCGGCTTCTTCTTGACGACTGTCTTTGCCTTCTTCATCTTCTTTGCTGTCTTCACAACTTTCGGTTTTGCCTTGGCTCCTTTCGCTGCCTTGTCTGCTTGCTTGGTCTTTTTCACGACCTTTGCCTTCTTTGCAGGCTTCGGTTTCTCTTTCTGGAATCTCTTGAGCGATAATGGTTTAGGCATCTTCTGTTTCGGTGGTTCCTCGACTGTCACGCCGACGAATGATTTTATCCTCTTCTCTACTGCTGCCTTCTTGAAACCTTTCTCCTGCAGCAGCTTGACCATCATGTCTACGTTTGCGTCTGGTGTGTGTCCTCTGCATCCCCAGCATTCCCAGCCGCCGTTTGTGCATATGGAGTCGCATCCTCCTTTTGTTATCGGCCCGAGGCACAGCTTGTTGTCCTCTAGCAGGCACCTGTTCTCGTGTAGTTTGCATTCGAAGCATACTGGCCTGTCATAGTCCTGCGGTTTCTTTCCCAGCAGCACGTCCTTGACGAACTCTTTTATCTGCTTCTTGTCTGGCGGGCAGCCTGGTACTGTGAAGTCCACCTGGACATACTTGTGTATCGGCAGTGGTTGGAGGTCTTTGTGTTCCTTTTTCCTGTCGTATACCATGTTTGCGTATTTTGCCGGGCTTACCCAGTTCCTGTATGCGGGTATGCATCCTGTCGCTGCGCACGTCCCCAAGGCAACAAGCACCTTTGCGTTCTGCCTTATCTCATTGAGCATCTCAAGGTCTTCTGCGTCTGCCACCAGCCCTTCTACGAATGCTATGTCAAGGTCTTTTGCCTTCTTTCCGATCACGAGCCTGAATGCTGCTATGTCAAGATGTCCTACCAGGTCGAGTATCTCGTCCTCGTTGAAGAACACGCTGAGTAGGCATCCGTTGCATCCTGACAGGTCGTAGAATCCGACCTTTGGTTTTTGTTTCGGTGGCATGTTGTCCTCTGTTCTTTCTGCTTTTAGCCTTCTTGGATCATCATTTCTTTATGTCTGGCAATCCGCTCACTTCGTCATACCTGAATACCGGTCCGTCCAGGCATGTGTACTTCCCGTTTATCATGCAGTGGCCGCAGACTCCTATCGCGCAGTTCATCAGTCTCTCTGCGCTTATGTACATCTGCTCTTCCTTGAACCCTTTGTTCTTCAGGTGGTTTATCGCGATGTTCATCATCACCGGCGGTCCGCACATGAACACCACCTTGTTCTCAGGGCTCAGTTTAGACTTCGCCAGCACGTCTGTTATGAAGCATACGTCGCATGTGGTCTTCACCTTGTTCGGGTTCTGGTCCACTGTTATGTGGACGTCGAATTTCCTCTTCCATTTGACCATCTCTTCCTTGAAGCAGATGTTCTCTGGTGACCTGAATCCGAAATACATGCTTATCTCGTTGAACTTCTCCTTGTGTTTCTCAAGGTATGATATCACTGCCTTGAGTGGTGCTACTCCGCATCCTCCCCCTATGAGTATGAGTGATTTTCCGTGGAACTTGTCTACTGGGTATCCTCTTCCGTATGGTCCTCTCATGTGGAGTGTGTCCCCTGTCTTCATGTCTGAGACGTGTTTTGTCACGTTCCCTAATTCTCTTATGTGGAACGCTGTGTACTCCTCGCTCCATGAGCATAT
>DUGW01000019.1 GCA_013331125.1 Candidatus Woesearchaeota archaeon
TCAGCTTGGATGCAGGAGGAACCTTGATAGTGCCGCCTGACTCATCGGCAGACTGGCGATCACCATCGACCTTCACAGTCAACTCTGATATCTCAAGTTTCGACTCTGCAGCTACAGCAGAAGCCAAGAACAAGATGAACAATGCTACAATGGCTGGAATAATAAGTCGTTTTTGCCCCATTTTTACTAACCCCCCTAAATGAGTATGATTACCCTCAATCAGGATGTAAAATATAAATAGGTTTTGTTGTCATACAGTGGTTACAAACGAACCATTTTTTAACTTTAATGGTGTTCTAGACATAATCATAGCAAGGAACAGCAAGGATGTCGCAAAGCAAAGCTTTGCGGACCTCAAAAACAATTTCGAGGTGAAGCAAACCTGCGGTCTGCAAACCTCAAAAACAATTTCGAGGTGTTGANNTAAAGGGGCCGCCTGAAAATAAGGTCATACTTGAGGTGCAGATATCACCATTAGAGGAGATAGCAGGAAGGCAAGGACCGATGAACTATGCTGCTGGGCTGGAGAAGGTAGAAGAGCATCTCACCAAGATAAGGAAAGGCCGGACAGTAGAAGTAAAATCAAAAGGCTGAAGATTCAATAACTCCTGCTGAAGAAAGTGAAATGCCTGGCATCCTTGCCGCAGTGCAGACACTTAGTGCCTGGCTTTGTCTCAGAACCTTCAAGAGGGATGTTCCTTGAAGAGACACCCTGGGTCTTGTCCTTGATCAATTCCTCACACTCGACCTCTCCGCAGAAAGGTATCTTCACAAGCTTACCTTCTTTCGAGAGACGGATGAAATCATCCCAATTATCCGCAGTGACTGTGTTCAGTTCCATGAACTTCTCGGCCTTCTCAAGCATGTCCTTATGCATCTGCTCAAGCATCTCAGGGACGATCCTGCCAAGATCATCGACCTTCACGAACTCCTTCTCGCCAGTGTCACGCCTCACGACGACAGCCTGACCAGCGTCGACATCCTTAGGACCGATCTCGATCCTGAGAGGGACACCCTTAAGTTCGTACTCATTGAACTTCCAGCCAGGAGAATAATCCTCCCTGTCATCAAGGATAGGACTGTACTCATGGAGAAGCTCCTTGGCCTTTGAGCAGGCAGCAAGAACGCGTTCCTTGGAAGCATCAAACAGGATAGGGACTATAGCAACCTTGTTAGGAGCGATCCTCGGCGGAAGCACAAGACCCTTGTTGTCAGAATGGGTCATTATCATTCCGCCTATCAGACGGGTAGACACGCCCCAGCTGGACTGCCAAGGAGTCTTCGGCTCACCATCCTTGTCCTGGAAAGAGAGATTGAAAGACTTGGCAAAACCCTGACCAAGATTATGGGAAGTGCCGCACTGGAGAGCCTTGCCGTCAGGCATCAAACCCTCGATAGACATCGTGTAAAGAGCACCGGCAAACTTCTCCTTCACAGTCTTGGTACCGGCGATGACAGGCATGGCAAGAAGCTCCTCACACATCTCCTTGTACTCGAGAAGGAAAAGCTTGACCTCACGGTCACAGTCCTCTTTTGTCTCGTAGACACAATGGCCCTCCTGCCAGAGGAACTCCCTCGAACGGAGGAACAACTTAGTGGCCTCAGTCTCCCAACGGACAACATTCGCCCACTGGTTTATACGGATAGGAAGGTCACGCCAGGAACGGAGCCAACGGGAGTAAGAATCATACATGATAGTCTCACTTGTAGGTCTCAGACCAAGACGCTCAGCGCCCTCTTCAGTGTTGGCGATCCAAGCGACCTCAGGCTTGAAACCCTTGGCATGCTCAGCCTCCTTGTAGAAGAATGATTCAGGGATGAAAAGAGGGAAGTAGGCATTCTGGACACCACGTGCCTTCATGCGCTTATTGAAATAAGCCTGGATACCCTCCCATAATGAATAGCCCAAAGGACGGAGGATGTAACAGCCCTTCACAGGAGCGAAGTCAGCGACCTCGGACTTGAGACAGAGCTGCTGATACCATTCAGCGATGTCCTCTTCCTTCTTCACGGTGATACCGCGGGTCATCTCCTTTGCCATAGACGTATAGGATGAGCAATGTCTTTATATATTTTATTAAAGGACAGGACATTCACTATCTTTTCTTTGACTTCGGCCTTCCGACCTTAGAGAAAAAACCCATCAATGCCCTGCTCTCGCGTTTTGTGAGGAGGGATTTTTCCAGCACACGTCGCCAGGTAATCTGCTGGGTCTCTTTCTTCTGGGGAGTCGGGAAGTCGATGGTGTCGAGAGCCTTGTTGAACATCTTGATCAACTGTTCCCTGTCCTGGCGGTCAGCCATGGGGAAGCGGCCGATAGTGCTGCCTGTCTGGCCTGCATCAGTAAGGGACCTGCTCAGCTCATAGAGGATGATGGTCACAGCATGGCTGAGGTTAAGGGACGAGTAACGCTCTGAAGTAGGAATGGTGGTTATGAAATCACACATAGCAAGCTCTTCATTGGTCATGCCATTGGATTCCCTGCCGAAGACTATCACGACCTTCTTGCTCTTGGGAAGCGCAGCAACTTTCTCTGCGAGCTGGTGGGGGAGGACAGGGGTGCGTGAGATGTTGTAGTCAGTACCAAGACGGCCGGTAGTGCCGACGATGTAATCGAACTTCTTCCTGAGCTCCTGCATGTCCTTGAGGACAGTGGCAGACTTGAGGATGCGGTTGGCATACTTAGCACGGTTCCTTGCCTCGTCTGAGAGATAATTGCACTGGGGCCTGACAATGACAAGGTCAGAGAAATCAAAATTAGCCATGCACCTGGCGATTGCACCGACATTACCAGGGATCTCAGGTCCGACAAGAGCGATGGATATCATGAGAATAAAATGAGGGGATGGGTTAATAAGGTTTACGACTGATCAGATAAGACCCACAATCGCACCAAGAAGACTGCCTATCCATTTCAGTGCTGGCCAGAAGAGATTGATGGCAAGGAGCAACAATGTAAGTATGCTGAGCTTCTTCCACCAGGCAAGCCCTTTCTCCTTGCCCTTGATCTTGGTCAAAGAGGTGAGGACCATCCTTCCACCGTCGACAGGTCCAAGAGGGAGAAGATTGGCAAGACCGATACCGAAACTCAGAAGGCCGGTTATCGAGAGGAGCTCAGCGATCCAGAGGATGATTCTATAGAGGATCCTGAACCACAAAGCATCATTCTTAGGCTCGACCTTAGGCTTGTTCTTGGCAAGCACGCCAAGGTAGCCCTGCGAAGGGTCCTGAGGGTGTGTAGCGGCGAGGAACTTGTATTCCTTATTGTCAGCGACAATGGTCACAGAGTCATTTGCGCGTATACGACGCACCTCATTAGCGAACTGCTCATAATTGACAACATCGACACCATTGATATTCGTGACGACCATGCCCTCACCAAGACCGACATCGTCTGCAGGATAATCCTCAGTCACGCCGGCAAGCTCAACACCCATCTCGTTGACGAGCATACCATTGAGAGGGGCGAAAGCATAAGTAAGGAGCAAGATGCAACAGAGAGCAAGAAGGATATTAGAGAAAGGACCAGCAGCATATATCGAATACTGGGTTATATCGCTGGACTTATGGACGACCTTCTCATCAGGCTCGACAAAAGCACCCATGAGAGGACCAAGGAAAAACACGCCGGAAGACATCACCTTGACCTTGTGCGCCCTAGCGACGACACCATGAGAGAACTCATGGACAAGTATCACAAGGAACAGGGCGATCCAGCCGGTTATGAGAGGGATCATGATAGGACTGCCAGGAATCTTGACACCAGGGATGACAAGAGAGACAGCAGACGTGGCCTTAGGGACAGTGAGAAGCTGGAAAAGGTTCTTCAGCAGGAAATAAAGGATGGCGAAGAGACCGACATAGCCTATACCGATACCGACGACACCAAGAAGTTTTATCTGCTCACGATACTTCTCGCCCCAACGATCCATAAGACTCAGGCCGATCCTGGTCTTGTACATCGCGATTATCCTGCTCTGGATAACAAACTTCTTACGGAATATTATAATTAGAAGGACAATAGCAGAATAGAATAGTATGACCCACTTGTAGTCTTGCCAAAAAGCCATTGCAAACCTCTTTTTTCAGTAATTAATGCGGGCTAAGACCTTCACTTCTTACGCTTAGGTCTCAACTGTTTACTGGAACACTTCCTGCAACTGATCTTACCTGCGATGACTTTCAGGTTAGGAGCCCTTATCTTGCTCTTGCATCTCTTGCAGACAAAAATATTCTGGAACTTGCGAGCATTAGCTTCATCAAACTTTGCCATTTTTCATCCTTTGTTCATTTAAGCTGTTTCATGACCCTTTCGGTCAGGACCTGCCAATAAAGCACCTGCGCCCCTTCCACAACCTGTCCCTGCAGTTCGCCAGGGATCGGGAGTTCGAAAGTCTCATAGGTGTCGACATCCATCACATTAGCGACATCACCAGTGATAGATAATACCTGGGCAGTCTTCTTGCCGATGATAGGTGTGTCAACCATGTCATGTCCTGGCATCACTTCGACACGCTTCTTGTCATCCAAGAGACCGACAGCGGTTATTCGCGCCTTTGCGTGACCGTGCTTACCAGGCCTAGAGACCTGGATGTCTACAACCTTACAGGCGGCGCCGTCCATGACTATATAGCTGCCTATCTTTAAGCTAGAGCATGCCACCTTTTTTGTTTCGCCTTCATCTGTCATAATACCACTCTTTTAAGCGTCATTTGCCTTAAACAGGCTATTCTTGCAGAGGCTGCGTGGTGTTTATAAATATTTTGGTCCTGGGGTCTCGAGGCCCTCTACTAATATAGTCAGCCCTGCTGTGCGTATAATGAAAGAAAACAATAGAAAATAATATATTCTATGGTACTTATGACTTTCCTAAAGAGGCAGGGCGCCTCAAAAAAGGGTGTTGAGAAAATGTCAGAGTATAAGAGATTGTTACAAGGAGTTTCTGAACGGTTGAGAGAACTGTATGAAGGTACAGTCTTCAAGACATATAGGCGGAGAAGACCAGCTGCGGGCAGTGTCACCTACAGAGGAGGGACTGTGACGATAAGGCGTGGGAACACAGAAGCGGACGATGCAGAAGAAATGGCTACTGAAGGACCCTGTGATACAGACATGGTGTTCCCTCCAGCAGGAGTCCCCGGGTCAGATGTGCCTTACCAGAAAAGACTCGAAGAAAGGGTAGACGAAGGGCGACCTGAAGACGGGAACGGACCGAGAAGAAAACTCTGACTTTTTATCTGAATCTGAACATGGCTTTCAACCTAGCCTTGGCAGCGACACGACCGAGAGACTTCTCGATACGCTCACTGTCCCTGAACACCTTCTCAGCACGACGGAAAGTGCTGTCATGATAATAGGTCTTGGAGCCAGAGCGCCTGAACTTCCTCTGTTTGTGAAGGACCTCATGGAACATTATGTAATCCAGATATAAGGGGTCGGTGAACTGGAAAATCTTGGAGATCGTCACAGTATCGACCTTGAAATCATAAGTTCCGAAAGTGGTGGTTGACATGCCGCCCCAGCGGAGGTTAGGCCTCTCGACAAGCCCGAGGAAATACTGATCATTCACACGGTTGAATGACTCTTCAAGGACCGGATCAGACTTGGTCTTGGGAATTGCGAGATGGAGATTCTTGACGAAACTATTGTACAGGTCGATGTACATGGTAGAACCAGAGCCCCTTTTCTTCACCAGACGGAGGATCAGCTCCTGCATCAGGCCCATCTGGATCTCCTCAGCGACACCTATCCACTTCTTGGAAAGGTTCAGCTCAAGAAGGTTGCCGGCCATACGGGCATTGGCACCGAAATCCTTGAAACGACCATTATAATTCAGATGGAAGATGTAGTTGGCACTGGAATCAGGAAACAGTCCACGGTATGCTCTCTCTGCAAGGTTCATGATCATAAAGAATTAAGACTATTATATTATATTGTCGATTGGGTCACTCGCTTCTGGGTCGGTGCGTAATCAAGAACTTGCCTCGTACCTGAGTATCGCCGCCACCTTTCCGATATCCCTAAGCTGGACACCTTCGCGGGTCTCAGTGGAGACTATCACCACTTCAGTGCCGAGCTCCTCTGCCTTCTTCTCGAACTCCTCTATGATATCCTCATCCAAAGATTCAGAGAGCAAGAGCTTGTCGACAGCACCCATCTCAAGAAGCTTCATCACATGTTCTTTACCATAAGAGACCATGCCAGGTCTCTTGGCAAGATGGTTGAAGAAGACATTCATGATCTCCTTCTCCTGAGCGACCTCTTCAGAAGCGAGGATGTCACTGCTCTTCTCAAGCAATTCCTGAAGACCGAACTCGCCGGTATAACTAAGGTCCTTAGTGCCTATGATCTTCTTCTGCAGCTCAGTGGTCACATACTCATGACGGAGAAAATCATTTATCGTGACGCCAGGACCGCC
>DUGW01000150.1 GCA_013331125.1 Candidatus Woesearchaeota archaeon
GTCTTGTCCTGCAATGGAAGAGGCCGCCAGGCTTCCGCATGCTACTGTATTCAGGACACTCAAAGAACTGGCGGAATTCGGAATTCTGAAGACATTCAGGATAAGCAAGAAGAACCTTATTTTTGAACTGGTCATAACGCCTTTGACTGAGAGGATAGAGAAGGCTCTGCTTGCAGAGAAATATGCCATGACAGACATCGCCAAGGCATTCACAAACAGGATAAGAAGCAAGAATATAGTTTCAAGCATATTGTTCGGGTCTGTCGCCAGAGGAAAGATAACAAAAGAAAGCGACATAGATATATTGATATTGACAGAGAAAAGAGATAAAATGCTTGAGGACGAGATCCTTGAGGAGGCAGGGGTGCTTTCATCAAGGTTCAACAAGACAATATCTCCTACGATAATGTCTGTGAATGAGTTCAGGTCAGAACTCAGGAACAAGAAGGCTTTTGCAAGGAATGTTTCTAAAGACGGGGTGGTACTGCATGGAAAAAAGCCATTTGAATCAGGCTAGCCTGTGGCTGAAAGCTGCAGGATATATTCTGGACGCAGATGATGCGCCGAATGAAAAGAACATCGTCAGCACTGCTTTGGCCATCCATGCCATCATAAAGGCAAATGATGCTCTGACCTTCAAGTTTTTTCAGATTACTGCCAAAAGACATGATGACGCGAAAAGGCTGTTTGAAGACCTGGTGAAGAAGAACTTCATAAAAAGCGAATTCGCCAGTTACAGGCAGATAATCCAGGATGCTATAACAAACAAGTCGAGAGCAGAATACAGGATTGCTTATTTCAGCAAGAAAGACGCCGAAGACATGATTGGCAAAGCAGAAAGATTTATCAGGATGGCTGAGACCTGCCTCACTCCACCTTAAAACCCATCTTCTCTAGCTTCTCTTTCTTCTCCTTCATCTTGACATAGCGCAGTATGCTGTCGCGTGTGACCAGCCCGACCATCCTTTTCTTCTCGAAGACAGGCATCAATGGCAGGCCTTTCTTCAGCATCATTGCCAATGCAGTGTATGCTCCTGTATTGAGCCTGACCCTTCCTGCTTTTCTTGCAGGCATCATGACTTCATGTATCCTAAGCCTCATCCAATCGCGCTTATTGATGCTCTGCACATCCTTGAACATGATCATACCTGCGAACTTTCCATCTTTTACCACAGGATATGCTTCCTGCGCATCTGAAAGGAAGTACTTTGCCAGTGCCTGCTTGAGGCTCATGTCTGCGTCAAATACAGCGAACCTTTTGATCAGAAACTGCTTGACTTTCCTGCCTGCTAGTGCGTCCTTTATCTCTACCTGCTGGTAGCTGAGCGTGGACAGCAATAGAAGAAAGAATCCTATGAGGATGAACCACAGACCGCCATAAGCGCCTGAAAATATGCTTCCCAGACCTAGGAAGATGAGCACATATGCGAATATCTTTCCACCCATGGTCGCTATCCTTGTTGCTTTCTTGAAGTCTTTTGTCCAATACCACACTATAGACCTCAACACCCTTCCTCCGTCAAGCGGGAATCCAGGCACAAGGTTGAATATTGCAAGTATCATGTTTATCCTGTAGAGGTAAGCGGCTATTGCTGAGACATAGAAGAACTCGACAGTGTTATACACAATAAGGAAGACCATTGATATGACGAGCGACATCATCGGTCCTGCTATTGACATCCTGAACTCGGTCTTAGGTGTGAATTTCTGCTCGTGTAGCCCTGCAAGGCCTCCGAAGAAGAACAGTGTTATCCTGTCGACCTTCATGCCATTCCTTCTCGCCACAACCGAATGCGAAAGTTCGTGAAGCAGTACAGACACGAAAAGCAGAAGCGAAGATACCAGACCTAGCACACCGTACTCTGCCTCAGAATACCCTGGGAACTGCTGCGGGAAGAATCCTGTAGCCAATGCCCATGCAAGCAAAGCAAATATGAAGAACCATGAGTAATGCAGGTACACATCTATTCCCAGATACCTCCCAACCTTGATACTATGGTTCATGATTACCTCTTTTTTACACCCTGATTATGCAGACGTATCTATTTAAATGTTTTCATGACATTGCCGCATTGATCCGATTTGGTGCGGCAGCAAATTATCACAAAGAATCAATAGATGATTGAAGCCTTCGGCAAATTAATGTTACATAGATTTCTTTGCGACCTGGTTCGTGAAGAGATGCTGACTTCGCGATGCAAAGGCCTGCATCGTGTTGGCATCACCACAGAAACTTTTTTAAACAAAGCCACACCAACGTCATTCTGGTTTTAAAGGGGTGATTCTTAGAGAGGCGTAATGGTAGACAAGGATCTAATCCAAAGACTGCA
Source organism: Candidatus Woesearchaeota archaeon (assembly GCA_013331125.1). The sequence goes on from DUGW01000150.1 coordinate 2,331, forward strand.
TGACAGGCACATAATCGACAAGAGACATGTCGTCTGGTGGCAGTTAGGCTATGAAGGAAGGACTGTATTGAGCGAAGAGGAGTTCAAGGAAGGCCTGAGGACCGAGAGCTGGACTGTAACAGTTGACACGGCATTAAAAAGGGACATTGAACCGACTGAAAAAGAGTTCCATTTCTGGAAAAGGGATGATGTACCTATACTGCTCAGGAATATCCAGGTAAGTGATCTCAGTCTTGACTGTTTTATCTCTGTAAAGCCAGAATCACACGGGTCAAGAGACAATACTAAATTCTTAAAGAAGTGGGGGTTGCAACCCCATATCTATGACCAGCCCCATATCAGGGGGGCAGTGATAGATAAGACTGACCGTTTCCTTTTCTGGTATCCTCTTCTTTTTGGTGTAATGCCTGGTTCTTATGACTCGATGGGGATCTATCTTAAATCAGAGGATATGTGGGGAATAATATGCGCAGTGCACCCGACAAGGTTCTATAAAAAACTTATCCATGATCAGTGGACCAAAGGAAGAAGGAACCAGACAAAAGCAAAAGAGTTCGATTGCGAAAAAGAAGGGTATAATATAGTCCCTTACTTTGAGTTTGACACCGCTCAGAATCACGTGATGGTTTATCCTGTGAAACTTTTTGAACGAGGACTGGACTATCCTGTATTTATCAAGAGCATACCAAGGTCTCCTGGTGTTGAAGTCATAGGTACGGGCTATGCTTATTTCGATGAGACAGATTCTGGCAGCGTCTATTATTGGGAGCTGCAAAAAGACAAGAAAAAACTCATCAGGAAGACATTGGAGCAGGTCTTGGGTTAACACCGCAGAAACCTTTTTAAACATCCATCCCTATCATAGATGCGATGAATATCTTCATCGAAAAGATTAAGGATCCTGTGGAAAGACAAGAGGTGGAGTTTGTCGAGTCAAAGGGTGTTGGCCATCCTGATTCTATCTGTGATGATGTCTGTGAGATATGCGGAAAAGCCCTTGCAACATTCTACAAGAAAAAGTTCAAGACAGTCCTGCACTATAATATAGACAAGGCTTTGCTTGTCGCTGGTTCTGCAAGACCGAAGTTCAAGGGAGGAAAGATAAACTCTCCGATCAATCTCATCATCGCTGGCAGGGCTACAGATAAGGTAGGTAGCGAGAAGCTGCCTGTAAAGAAACTGATAGCAGATACTGCTAAGAAATACCTAAAGCGTTTCAAGCTTGCAAGGTTCAATATCATTGTCGACATCAAGTCAGGTGCAGAAAACCTGACCCAGATAACTAAGAAGAAAAAGCCTGTCGCGAACGACACCTCATTCGGAGCTTCGCATTTCCCTTTCTCTAGGACAGAGCAATTGGTGCTTAACGCAAGAAACCATCTGAATTCGCAAGGTTTCAGGAGAATGTTCCGAGCTGCAGGGCAGGACATCAAGGTGATGGGCATAAGGACTAAAGACAGGACTGAACTCACCATAGCGATTGCGTTCATAGGTAAGCACATCAAGGACATGAATGATTACATTGTCACCAAGGAGAGGATCGCAGAGCATTTGATAAGCAAGTTTGGTGTCAACGTGAAGATCAACACATTGGATGACATCACTGGTGATGAGAACTC
>DUGW01000074.1 GCA_013331125.1 Candidatus Woesearchaeota archaeon
TGTGCCTGCCAATGCTCCGACGACGAATGAGAATGCCAGTGCCCCTGCTATGAGGTACCATGGGAACACTGTCTGTACTATACTCCATCCTCCTTTCTCTGCGATTAATGATACTAGTTTTCCGAACCCGACTCCGAGCACTATTCCTATGATTCCTCCTACAAGTCCGAGGAGTCCTGATTCTATAAGGAATATCATGAAGACATCGTTGTTTCTTGCTCCTATGGCTTTCATGACGCCTATCTCTCTTGTCCTTTCCATCACTGCTGTGTACATCGTGTTGGCTATGTTCACCCCTCCTACCAGCAGTGACACACCTGCTATGCCTATGAGTATTATCTGTACTATTGTGAGTATTATCCCGAATGTCTCCTGGAAGTCCTGTGCTGTCTGTACCATGAAGTCTTCGTCTCCTTCATCCACGTCTCTTGTCTTCCTGAGCGCTTTCTTTATCTTCTCTGCGACTGTCCCTGGATCCTCTCCGTCTTTTACAGTGACGTATATGAAGTCCAGTTCGTCCATGTCTACGTCGAATACGTCAAGCGCGGCCTCCAATGGCAGGTATGTCTGGCTGTCGTCCTGGGGGTTACCTATCTTGCTTACCGAGCCTACTGCCTTGAATTTCTTGCCTTCTATCTCGAATTTATCTCCCACTGCCACAGGTTTGTCGAAGAGATCTCCTATCCCATACCTGTATCCCAGGACTGCTTCTCTTGTTCCTTCTGCCCCTCTTCCTTTCTCTATCTCGACTCCGAAGCTCTCTATCACCTGGTCAAAGCTCTGGTCTGTGGTCTCCATCCCCATGACCCATGTGTATTTTATCTCTCCCTTGTACTCTACTTTAGATATCTTGTACACCATTGCGCTGGCCGCATCCACTCCCGAGACTGACCTGATTCCATCAAGGTCCTTCCTTGTGAGTTTTGTGGTCTGGGCTATATTGAAGCCGCCGCCTGTTCCTGGCTGTATGAATACCTTGTCTGATCCCATCAGCTCGAACTGTCCTTGTATGCTGTCCTGCAGTCCCTGGCCTAGGCTTATGAGTGAGACTACTGCTGCTATCCCTATGAATATCCCTATCAGTGTCAGGATTGTCCTTTTCTTCTGCGTCATGAATGTCCTGAACGCCAGTCTGAAATAGTCTGCCCACATTTTACTTCCTCAGGGCCTCTACAGGGTGCATCTTTGCTGCCTGCAATGCTGGTAGTGTCCCAGCCACTGCTCCTACCACGAATGAGAACAGCAATGCTCCTACTATGAGTGGTACGCCCATGTATGCTTTCAATGATTCAATCCCGAACTGTAATGCTACGAGTTCTGCTGATTTTCCTATACCTAATCCCAGGAAGACCCCTAGGACTCCGCCGACGACTCCCAGAAGCCCGGATTCTATCAGGAATATCCACATTATCGCTGAGTTTCTTGCTCCTACTGATTTCATTATCCCTATCTCTTTTGTCCTTTCGACGACTGATGTGTACATTGTGTTCATGATCCCTATTCCGCCTACAAGCAACGATATCGCGGCTAGGCCTACCAGGACAGCCTGTACGACCCCTAGCACTGTCTCGAATGACTGTATCACCTGTGCTGATGTCTGTACTGTGAAGTCTTCTTCACCTTCTTTGACATCCCTGTGTTTCCTGAGCCTTCTTTTTATGTTATCTGCCACAGAGTCGACATTGAATCCCTCCCTGACCTTGACGAAGATCGCCGTGACCTCGTTTGGCTCGTTGAATATCTCTCTCGCAGTGTCTTTTGGTATCCTTATGACATCATCTGAGGATACCATCCCCCCTTTCTTCTCGTGTATACCGACTACCTGGAACGGTCTGGCGTTTATGTAGATGGTGTTCCCTACCTTTATGTCATCGTCGAACCATTCATTTGCGACTTCCCATCCTATTATTGCCTTGTATTTGTCTCCTGACCTTAGGAATCTTCCTTCTCCGATGTCGAACATCGACTGTGTCTTGTAGAATGCGATGCTTTCGCTGTCCGTAGAGAATCCCCATACCAATTGCTGTTTGGTCTCTCTCTTGTGTGTGATGTAGGCTGTCTCAGCATAGACTGCTGCTGACATCTCTATCCCGCGTATCTTGCTTACCACATCATAGTCTGATTCGTAGAACTTGGATGGTGATATGAACCCTCCTACAGGCCCGAATGCTGCCCCTCCTGGTGAGAGCACTATCCTGTCTGTCCCTAGTTTCTTGAACTCGTCCAGTAGTGCACCCTCAAGCCCTTGGGACAGGGATACCAGCGCCACCACAGCCATTATGCCTATGAATATGCCGATGACTGTGAGCCATGCCCTCAGTTTGCGCCTTATTAGATTGCTGAATGCAATCTTGAAATAGTCGAACAGCATTTTGACTGTCAGTGTCGATCTATTGGTGGTAACACCAAAAAAATCATTTCTCAGACTGCTCGAGCTTCTTCCTGCGTCTCTTGACGATATTCCTGTATACTATCCAGCCGATTATCATCACGAGGACTGCCAGTCCTATGTACATGGCACTGTTGCTCTTTGTCTGTCCTTTCTCTTCTGCAGTGTATATCTTGTGCTCAAGTACCAGGTCATCCTCATAGTCCAGGTTGTTTGCGTCCTTGTATGTTATCTTGAGCGGGAACTGCATTGTGTGGACTATTTCCGGGTCCTTGTTGTTTTTCAGGTAGACTGAGAACTCTATGCTCTCGAAATCGTCGCTGTCTATGTTGCCTATGTATTCCTCATATGATGATACGACCTCATATTCATCTGTCGATTGCAGGAGCACATCCAGGAATTTTATGTCGGTGACTCCTCTGTTGACGAACTTGAATGATACGACTCCTGTCTTCTTGCCTGCGACAAGGTCTGACTTATCTATCACAACGTATAGGTCTGGTTTTGATCCTACGGTTATTCCGAGCATCTCGTTCTTTGTGTATTCTGTGTCTAGCTCGTCCTTGTAGGTCATCACGAGCGGCACTTTATAGACTCGTGACGTTGCGTCGGGATATACTGTCAGGTCGTATACCACAGGCACTGTCTCTCCTGACTTTATTGATGATATCCTTTTCTCAGTTGTGGATGATGTCGGTGCGAATGGCAGCGCATCATAGAGCAGGCTTGCCTCTGATCCTGTGGCGGTCTGTATAGATGATAGCGTCAGGTCTAGCTTTAGGTTGACATCTTCCATTGTTGAGTCTGCGAGGTTCTTGAGGTTTATGGTCAGTCTTCCGTTGCTTCCTGGTGTTATCCTTTCAGGCACCAGTTCGACGCTGTCTACGATGACGGCTGCGTCCACACTCTGCACTCTCACCTGAAAATCTTCGAGTTTGGCCCATTCTATTCCTTTAGCCCTGAAACGGAGCTGTAGGTCGTTCACCCCCTCTGAGGCGTCTTCGTCTATCCTCACCCGATAATATAGTATGACTCCCTCCTCTCCTTTCTGGTGGCCCTGAATCGTGCCTAGATTTCTTATCCCGTCATCTGCTCCCAGCATCTGGAATGGGTAGTCGGTCACCAGCTTGAACTCGACATCTTCAAGCGGTTTTGACCCCATGTTTATC
>DUGW01000149.1 GCA_013331125.1 Candidatus Woesearchaeota archaeon
TGGTTTTAGAGGCGTTAATAGACCCAAAAAGAGCAGAGAAGAAACCGTGGAACCTTTTCATTCTAGGAATAGTCTACGCATCATTTGCATTGCTGCTCAGCTGGTGGATCACAAAGGACCACGCGAGCCTTATAATGATCACACTGACAGCCATATGCTCTGTGCCCCTGATATACAGCACAATAAAGTATGAAGAGGAGAAAGACGAGAGCGACAAGAAGGAATACTGGCTGATAAAAGAGCATGGCAAGGCAATCTCTGCATTCACCTTCCTTTTCCTAGGGTTTGTCGCTGCATTCACCTTGTGGTTCATATTCTTACCCAGCTCAAGCACACAGACACTGTTCAGTGTGCAGATAGAAACCATAACACACATAACCAAGATGGCAGCACCCACAGGCAATCTTGTACAGTCATACCTTAATTTTGTACCAATACTCATGAACAACCTCAAGATACTGATATTCTGCTTCCTGCTGTCATTCTTCTTTGGCGCAGGATCCATATTCATCCTGACATGGAATGCGTCTGTAGTGGCTGTAGCGATAGGCGTGTTTATCAGGAACGAGATACTGAGCAAGCTGGGACCAACAGTCTCAACATACTTCGGCATAGTCTCATTAGGCATCATGAAGTACATGACCCATGGAATAGTAGAGATAATCGCTTACTTTGTAGGAGCGCTTGCAGGAGGCATCCTTTCAGTGGCAGTGATAAGGCATGACTTCAACACACCAGAATTCAAGAAGGTACTGCTTGACGCAACAGATGGAATGGCAATATCAGTCATACTGCTGTTCATAGCAGCGATGATTGAGGTGTTCATCACGCCTCTTCTTATTTAGAACTATTTCTTGAACATTTNNCATATTAAAAGAGCCATAAAATGGTTTTTATTCGCTAAAAAAGCATTTTAGCGATTTTTGTGTAAAAAAAGCGGCTTAAAGGACTTAAAATGGAAAAAGAAGCCGCTAATAGCGGCTTTAACGAAACTGTAAGTTCAAAAAAGGCTTTTTCTGAGTCTAAAATACTCATACCCACGACAATCTTCTGCGACAGGTCCCTGAGCTTCTCAGAAGCGCTTGTCGAATATCTCAAGGATCAGAAACAGCTATCATACCATGAGATAGCTGTGCTCACAAACAGGGATGAAAGGAACATCTGGACTTTGTACAACAGGGCAGGCAAGAAACGGACCCAAAAAGAACCCGCAGTCAGAAAAGCACCAACAGCACACATCCCGCTTGAAGTAGTCACAGACAGATCACTCTCAATATTGGAGATAGTTGTAGAGTATCTACGCGACAAGGCCCAGCTCAAGAACAGCCAGATAGCAGCAATACTCAACAGGTCAAGAAAGACTGTCTCAACAGTCTATATCCGAACAAAGAAGAAGAGGTCAGCTTCTGCAAATGAAGAATAAACAAGCTAGACAGAAGACTGTACATGTCCTGAATAGTGAGATACATAGCATCAAGGCTGAGCTCCACAAAACAGACCATGAGATAAGGCAACATATCAAGCCTGACAAGCCTAGGCATGCAGTACATGTAGGCATCATGCTTGCAGTGCTCTTCATACTGTTAGGACTAGGTGCGCTCTTCTTCCAAGGAAGCATGACCGGCTGGATTGTCTCAGGCGAACAATACACAAGCCACTCACAGGAGCTTGGATGGAACATCACAGGATCACAAGAAAGGACGTTGTTGCTTGAAGAGCATCCTGAACTGTTCAACCTGAGAACACTGGAACTCAGCGGACACGCCAAAGGAGAAGGAAGATTCACAATCTACCTAGAGGACACCCTCGGTAGAAGATACCTTGTCATGGACCAGGAGACCATAACCACAGAGGGACTGGCTTCGGCAACAGCGTATTTGGTCAACGTGCCTGAAAATGAGATTGTCGATGAGAGCGTAGAACAAACACCTGAAGAGACCGCCGAAGAGAAAGACAAAGAGGACAAGGAAGACAAGGATGAAGAGACTGGCATAGACACTGTTGAAAGGACCATAATGACTGTTCTTGAATATAATGCAGGCACACAGTGGGATCCAGATGACGATGGTGTCGAGAGTGTCGAAGATGGAGTCGTCGACCTGACTGTGGCTCAGAGCGGTTTCAGCTGGGCTGTTGACGAGTCCAAGCTCTGCACCAAATGGACAGTGTCCTCTGTCGAATCAGGCATTGATACGACTGTCTGCAATGGAGCAGTAGACTGCTGCTCACTGCTGGCAGAGGTCGCACCAGAAGCAGGATCATGGGACGAACCGCTTTATGTGTTCCACGGCAAATACGGAGCAACCGAAGAGAATGTTGTACGTGCGCGCGTGATATTCCTCAACCAGAGCATAGGAGAAGAGACATACTTTGAAAGCACACTAGGAACAGAAGAGTCAATTGATGTCAGGTTCGTAGAGACATCAGCATCTACAGTATCTGAATTTGCTGATGTGTGCGTAGAGAGCTGCATACTGCCTGCAGGCCTGAATACCACCGATTATACGCTCGTGTTCGATCTTGATGAGGGTGTTGAGCTGTTCATCGAAAGCATGACTTATGCGTTGGAAAACCTTTCTGTCGCTGAAGAACCTGCTGTTGAAGAGAATGTGACTGTAGATGTCACTCCAGCAATCAAGGACTCACGCGGCACCACAGTGCCTGCAGTCATAGAGTTCTATGACGAGACAGGAGAGCTCAAGAGTGTCAAGGAGATAAAAGACAGGAAAGAAGAGATCGGCGAAGAAGACAAGGTAAGCATCACAAGAGGCAATTATAAGGTGAAGATCAGGTTCACAGACAAGACAACACCAGTCGAGTCCATCGAGTTCAATGATGTCTCTGTCTCAGAGAACACCACAGAGTTCGTGAATGTCGATGATGTCGCTGAATTCGGCGAATTCGTAGAGGTGTATGCAATAGATCCGACAGCGATGAACTTCACAAACGCAACAGTGACCATGACTGCAAAAGGAAACTCGCTTTACAAGTGCAAGGAATGGGACTTCGCAGCACAGGAATGCCACGGAACATGGACAAAACTCATGGACATAACACCTGGACAGGAATACACATTTGTCCTGACACCAGAGGATCCTGCTTATGCAGAGACACTCCAACCCAATGCAACAGAAGGCATAGACACATTCATCAACCAGAACCAGCCTAATAA
>DUGW01000162.1 GCA_013331125.1 Candidatus Woesearchaeota archaeon
TATCTGTTTGAGCGTGGTGTGTTTCATGCGGAATAGCACGTCGCCGAGCAGGAAGAGGAAGGATGCTACGATCGCGAAGTACCATCTGACGTCGAGCAGCGTGGTTATGTTTAGGGAAAGCATGAAGAATATGACGCTGTCTGTGAATGCGTGAAGCAAGGATATCTTGAATACCTCGTAGTACAGTTCCACAAAGAGTCTTTTTATCTCTGCCATATTTTTACTCCTTTAAGGCTTACAGTCATCCACTTCGTCTACCATTGCCTGTGTAAGTGTGCCTGTATAGTCGTCTATGAAATCGATTATGCATTCTTCTGATGTTGCTATCTTGGACTTCAGGTTTATGTTTTCTGTCTCAAGTTGCCTCTTCTGCGCTGCAAGTATTGCGTTCTGCTCTTCTAAGTCCCTGTTTTGGCTGAGCTGGTCCTCGTAGTCTTTCTTGTACTTGTTCTTGAGCGAAGTCTCTTCCTGCAGGTCTATCTGTGTCGCCTTCAGTGTCGATTCTGTGGACTGCAGTGTTGATTGTGTTGTCTCAAGCTCTTCTGTCTTTGTTGAGTACAGCTCATCGTATCGCCTTATGTCCTGGGTTGTGGTGTTGAGTGACCGTAATGTCTTGTTGAGGTTGAACTTGTATGACTCCAGGTCTGTCCTGCATTCTGCAAGGTCTGTTGACGTATCCTCCTGCTGTCCGGTCAGCTCTCCGAAGCTGTGCTGATAATAGACAGCTGATCCTGCGAGAGCTCCTGCTATCACAAGCATAAGGACCAGAAGGAATATGTTCACGTTCTTCTCCATAAAAGTCATATGAGCACCTCTTTTCCNNATTGTTTTTTGCCCGAAGGGCTTATTATTTTATTAATCCTTTGTGATATTTATTAAAATAAAAATCAACATAACTATTCTGTGTCTCCCTCAGTGCCTCTTGAACCAGGTCTCTCTTATCCTCCTTCCTACTATCTCTATGACTATAAGTATCAGTGCTGCTATCAAAAATATGTTCCTGAATGATGTCCTTTCGCTTATCACTCTCCTTGACACTGATTTGACATGCTCTACTATCTCATCTATCTGTTCTGGCTGGAACAATTTACCATTCGTAGCAGAGACTAGTGTCTCCAGGTCGGGGTTGAATCCTAGGTATTGGTATTCCATATCGTAATTGACCCCATACACTGCGCCTAGCACTGATTTGAAGCCGGTCTCTGTGTTGGTGTAGTATGCTCTGTATGTATCCTTGTCTATCTTTGAGAACTCAAGCCCTTGTACCTTGGGGTATTTCTTTGTCCGAACCACTATCTCAACGCTCTTGCCTATTCTTGCATCCCTGATGTCGACAAAGAAGTCATTCTTCCTCTCAGGGTCTGCTATGGCCCAGTTCACGATGCGTGTTATCAACCTTGAGTTCTTCTTGTCCAGCAATTCACCGAGATTATTGCCTGATGAAAACGTGGTCAATGTCGCTACCCTGCCTACGCCGTGTCTCCAGACCACCACTGCTGGCTCGCCTCAGTCTGTTGTCATGAGCAGGTTTGCGTTGGCCTTTGGGACGACTTGATTATACCCGTAAAGGACAGCATCTATCTCCAGGTCCTCTGTTATGAAGTGATAAGGATCCAAAGTGAACAATGAGAACGCTGTTCCCATCTCTTTCTGCTCTGGCTCTCCGAATAGTATACTTAGCCTGTTGGAAGTGTCTGCAGTGAAGTATATTCCTCCTCCTGCTGCAGTCATCTGTCTGAGGAATTTCTCGTCGAGATTCCTCCCTGTCCCTATGACATACATCTTTATCCCGTACGCTTTCATGGCTGTTGTGACGTCCATCGCCTCCTGCCGTATGAGGTCGTTCCATGTGAATCCGTCTGATATGAATATGACATTCTTGCTTCCTGTCTTTCCCCTGAGCAGGTTGAACGCGCCCTTGAGCCCTGATGCGAACTCTGTCTGTCCGCCTTTGCCCTGCAGTCTCTCTATCTTGTCGAGCGTTGTTGCCTTGCTGACGAACAATGGCTCGAGGTCTGCGACTAGATATGGCCACTGGTCGAATGCCACNNCCACGACACCCACACTATTTTTCTCATTGATCCTTCCTATGACATCGTACGCCATTGCCTTTGATGTGCTGAGTGCTGTTGTGGATACGCCCTGCTCCGTGAATGATCCTGATATGTCCAGGACTATCACTATGTTTGAGTCTCCCATCTTGCGTTCGCCTGCGCCTGTCTGGACAGGGAGAAGTGATTCGAATGGAGTGCCTTTGTAGCCTCCATTGTCGAATGAGTTGTATCCTCCTATGACCAGCATTCCGTTGCCCTCTACTACATAGTCACTCAGGGCTCCGATGTCCCTGAGGTCCTCTCTTGGAAGGTCGTTGATTATGACAGCATAATAATCTTCAAAATCATCCTCATCATCCGGAACATCCCTTACCTGCGTTACATCGTACAGCTCGTCAAGCACCTGCTTGAGTGCTGACTCTGTGCTTGTGATAAAGAGTACCTTTGGTTTTGGTATGACATGTGTTGTCTTGTAGAAAACATTGTTGTTTTCAAAATAGTCTTCATCTGCTGATTCGTCTGCTGGAACGACCCTTGCGACGATGCGGTGGTACCCGTCGCTGAAGTTCCTGCTGAATATGTATTCGTCCTTTGTGGTTATCTCGTCTATTATTATCTCGTCGTCTATGCCGACCAGCAGCCTGACCTGCTGCTTGCTTGTGCCGCTTTCCATGACCCTGTTTATCTTGACCTTGTAGTCGTTCTCTACGTCTGCTATTGTCTTTGTGGGTCCTTTGATGCTGACGCTGACATCATCATGTATTGCGCTGAGGTCTATTGCGCTTATTGAGCTGTTGAGGCTTGCTGCGAACAGCAGCACGTCCAGCATGTTTGTGCCTATTGTGGCCTGGCCGTCAGTCACTAGAAGTATGTTCTTGTCCTTCTCCAGGTTGTTCAGTATGCCGTCGCCTATGTCTGATTCCAGCGGCGCTGATATTGCGCTGACCTTGACAGGCAGCCTCTTCTCGAGCTCTGACTGGAGTGTCGGGACAAATGATGTGTCGAACAGCTGCATGGATGTGGAGTTGTCTGTTAGCAGTGTTATTGTCAGGTCTCCTGGCACCTCTTTCTCTACCTGGCCGTATGGGTCTGCGAGCGCTATGAACAGCAGCGCGAATATGATTGTTCGTGTTATGAACATGCTGATCCTGTATCTTCTCCTGGATCTTATGAAGTCCTTGTCCTTGAGTCTTTTCATGTCTATTGCGACAAAGCTTTTTGCGAGTATGAGTGCCAGGATTATAGCTGCGGGGATTATGAGGAATAGTGCCTCTGGTTTGTTGAATGCGAAGCTGCCTCTGCTTATTGCGTTGATCATGTCTGTGACAGCGGATAGCCAGGTCATCAGAGATCACCCCTGAATTTTATCCATAGCAGCTCGATGAAGACCAGGACGAGAAGCCCGATGACAAAATATTTTGTCAGTTCGAACGGTATATTCTCACGCTTCTTGAGGTCGTCTTCGAATACCCCTATCTTCTCGCCTTCGATATCGCCGTTGACATTGGATTCCCATTCGTTTGCGAGGTTTGCGACAAAGTTCTTTTCTTCTGCCCGGTATATGCCCTGGTGGCTGAGCAGGATGGTCTCTGCTGTGACCTTGCCGAAGGGAGCGACTACCTTCTGCTCCTGGAGCATGTTTATGAGTTTGCCTGTCTTGAAGTTGAGCTGTGATAGGTCCTGTTTCTTGACTGCAAGGTCGAAGAGCCTCTTCCAGAATACAGGGTAGTATATATCAAGTTTGAAGGTTGAGTATTCGTCCATCATGCCGACATACACTACAATGCCTTTGCCATGGTTCTTCATCACTATCATTGACACGTTGTTTGTTGTTGTTGCGAGTGTCGTTGCCCCTTCGAACGGCACTACCTTGAGGTACTGCTCTACGCGTCCGAAGTTTATGTCCTCTGTTATGCTTGTCTGGTGCGTCGGAACTATGAAGACGTCTTCATCTATCAGTACTGGTCCGCCTTTGTCTGCCCTTTCGACTGGGAGCATACCTAGGAAGTCTATTGCTAACACATCCTCCTGAGCTACGACGATAAGAGCTGCGCCATCATTGACCTTTTTTTCTATGCTTTTCATCGTACCAGGGAGTATAAGATCCCTGTTGACATTGCTTATCATGATTATCTGGTGTCCTATTTCTGGCACCTTTGGTGGTATGCCTCGCTCTACATCGACTGTGTCTATGACATCCAGCGCTGTGGATAGGTATTTTGACACGTCGTTTGATATGAGCAGCAGAGGTGCTGCCTCTTTCAATGGCGCTGATAGGTATGCGTCATTGTCAAGTGCAAAGTCATCATGGCCTGGAGCAGGCTTTATCGAGAACTTGGACAGTGCTGCTGGTGTGACAAAGCTTATGACCTCTACTGATTTGGGTTCGATCGTGATCTCAT
>DUGW01000066.1 GCA_013331125.1 Candidatus Woesearchaeota archaeon
AGCGGCGCTATCCATATCCATGACCTGACAAACGGCGTCATCGGCTACTGTGCAGGCTGGTCGCTGAAGAACCTACTGTTGATGGGCTTCGGCGGAGTGCCTGGCAAGGTGGACAGCAAGCCGGGCAAGCATATGGGGACCGTGGTGCACCAGATGGTCAACTACATCGGCTGCCTCCAGATGGAGTTTGCAGGGGCGCAGGCATTCTCATCAGTCGACACCCTGCTTGCACCTTTTGTGAAGGCTGACAATATGACCTATAAGGAGGTCAAGCAGTGCATGCAGCAGCTGGTCTTCTCATTGAACATCCCTTCAAGATGGGGTTCACAGTATCCGTTCTCGAACCTGACATTCGACTGGACAGTGCCTGAAGACATGAAGAACAAGAAGGCGATCGTAGGCGGAAAAGAGATGACCTTCACATACGGCGAATGCCAGAAAGAGATGGACATGATAAACAAGGCATTCATCGAGGTGATGACAGAAGGCGACGCCAAAGGAAGGATATTCACATTCCCGATACCGACATACAACGTGACAAGGGACTTCGACTGGGAGTCAGAGAACGCAGAACTGCTGTTCGACATGACAGCAAAGTACGGGATACCATACTTCCAGAACTTCATAAATTCAGAACTGAACCCCGGGGATGTAAGGTCGATGTGCTGTAGGCTGCAGATGGACATGAGGGAATTGAGGCAGAAAGGCGGAGGACTGTTCGGAGCAGTGGAGATGACAGGAAGCATCGGCGTAGTGACACTCAATATGGGAAGGATAGGATACCTTTCCAAGACAAAAGAAGAGTATTTCGAGAGGATAGGGAGACTGATGGACATAGCAAGAGACAGCCTCGAACTGAAAAGGAAGATGGTACAGAGGAACATGGACAGAGGACTCATGCCATTCTCGAAACGTTATCTGGGGACATTACAGAACCACTTCAACACCATCGGCCTCAACGGCATGAACGAGTCACTGAAGAACTTCTTCGGTCCGGAAGTGAACATGTCGACGAAGAAAGGGATAAAGTTCGCACAGGAAGTGCTCGATTTCATGAGAGACAGACTGATGAAATACCAGGAAGAGACAGGGAACATCTACAACCTGGAGGCGACACCGGCAGAAGGGGTGTCTTACAGGCTGGCAAAGATAGACAAGGAAAGATACCCAGACATAATACCCGCAGGGAAAGACGAGCCGTACTATACGAACTCGACACAATTACCGGTGGATTACACAGAAGACATATTCGAAGCCCTTGAACTGCAGGACTCACTGCAGACAAGATATACAGGGGGGACTGTGCTGCACGGATTCCTGGGAGAAGCAGTGACAGACGTAGAGACATGCAAGAACCTGGTGAAGAGGATAGCATACAACTTCAAGCTGCCCTACTTCACGATAACACCGACGTTCTCAGTATGTCCGAAGCACGGTTACATAGCAGGAAGGCATGAGGAATGCCCTTACGAAGAGAGCGACGTGGAAGAGGAATACGGAGAAGTATCCTCCCAGCTGAGATAAAAATAGAGGTGAGTTTGATGGCAAAGTGTGGAATGAAGTGCGAGATCTTCAGCAGAGTAGTGGGATACCACAGACCTGTAGGACAGTGGAACAAAGGCAAGAAAGAGGAGTTCAGACACCGAAGAGAATTCCAGGAAAAGACATGCCTATGCAGCGAACACGGAAACCGCGGGTTCCCAAAGACAAAGATGGAACAGGTGAACCAGTTCACGTTCTAAACTTTTTTTCCCTTTTTTATAGGTGATATCATGATCAAAAGCTACAAAATTATAACGACACAGTTCTGCCACAAATGCCCGGCGATGAAAGAGTTCATGAGTTCTCAGAAGAAGCTGCCAGGAGAGGTGGTCAACGCATCAACACCAGAAGGGCTGGAAGTGGCAAAGAAGTTCCAGGTAGTGGCAGTACCTACAGTAGTATTCCTCGACGACAACGGAAAGATGGTGAAAAAGGTACAGGAGAAGGGAGAAGTTGAGGAAGTGCTTAAAAGCCTGTAGAAATCTTTTTAACATAGTTGTTTCTCCTCCGGGATATGGACATAAGAACATATAAAGACGGCGATTTCCCTGAACTGGAAAGACTGCTGAAAGCCACCAGGCTATTCCAGCCAGAGATGGACAAACGCGACGTACTGTTCGACAAGATACTGGCATCACCAGGGTCAATCGTGGTAGGCGAAGAGGACGGAAACATAGTGGCATGCGTCTATTTCGTGCATGACCCATGGTGCTCAAGCATATTCCACCTAGCAGTGCACCCAGCCCACCAGAGAAGGAGGTTAGGGACACAGATGCTGCACGAAGCAGAGAAAAGACTGCAGGAGAGAGGGGCAAGAAGCGTCGGAGTATATGTCGAAGCATTAGATGCCACAGAATTCTACAGGAAGAACGGTTATGACGTCTTCGCAGAATACACCTGCATGGAGAAAGTGTTTCAGAAGTAATCTACGTCGTCGGTAGTAATAGTTATCTCCTTGGGCTGGAAGGTCTTCTTGGGAGGGGATTGCATGTATTGCTTCTTCTGGTCTTTGCTTTCTTTCTGCTCCTGTCTCTTGGAGTAGTCAAAGATGAGATTGTTGTCAAGTATCCTCTTGGCGTTGACATTGCCGCACTTGAGGCAGTCGAAATAAAGACCCCACTTCCCGCTCATAGGAGCGACAGAACCACCGCAAAGACACTTAAGCGGAGGTAGGAGAGCAGTCTTGTGGGCAGTGCAGACAGGCACGCCTTCCTTGGATGTGGTAGTGGCCTGCTTACCGCAGAAAGGACAGTTGGTTATACGGGATTCACCGTAACGTTTAGGGATATGCATGGAAAAGCCGGGCTTATTAAAGGTTTAAAAACTTAACTATCAAAACCTATATAAGAAAGAAAGACCGACTGCACACTGAAATGGAAAGACCAAAAGTAGGCGTCGGGACGATAGTCATCAAGGATGGCAAAGTCCTGCTAGGAAAGAGGAAGAATGCGCACGGAGAAGGGACATGGTGCTTCCCAGGAGGACACCTGGAAGGAGGAGAGGAAGTAGAAGAATGCGCAAGAAGAGAGACAAAAGAAGAGACAGGCCTTGAGATCAAGAACATAAGGCTGGGAACATTCACAAACGACATCTTCGAGAAAGAGAGAAAACACTACATCACACTATACGTGCTCGCAGAACCAGCATCAGGCGAACCGAAAGTGATGGAACCGGAAAAATGCGAGAGGTGGGGATGGTTCAGGTGGGAAGAACTGCCAAGACCACTGTTCGTACCAGTAGAAAACCTGTTGAAAGCAGGGTATAATCCTTTTCACTAAGGGGGGTCAGACATGATAATAGCAGGACTACAGAAGACATCACTTGTCGATTATCCAGGGAAGATATGCTCAACGATATTCTTGGCAGGATGCAACCTAAGGTGCGGATTCTGCCACAATCCAGAATTGGTCATACCGGAACTTGTACAGGAACACACAGTACCGATGAATCCTGATGAGCTGGTAAGGCAGATCAAAGAGAGGCAGAAATACATAGACGGCGTATGCATAACAGGAGGGGAGCCGCTGCTGAACAAAGACATA
The DNA here is from genome assembly GCA_013331125.1 of Candidatus Woesearchaeota archaeon. The sequence continues at coordinate 3,585 of DUGW01000066.1, forward strand.
TTCAAGCTGTGCGATGAGCTGAAAAGACTCGGACTGCTGGTGAAGGTGGACACAAACGGATGCCACCCATTCGCGCTCAGACAGCTCATAGAGTTCAAGATGGTCGATTATGTGGCCATGGATATCAAGGGACCGAAGGAGAAATACCGCGAAATCGTAGAAAAAGATATAAATATGGACAGGATAGAGGAGAGCATAGAGCTATTGAAGAAGGGAAAGGTGGAATACGAGTTCAGGACCACAGTGGTCAAAGGGGTCCATCTGTTCGCAGACATCGTGAAGATCGGCGAATGGCTGAAAGGGGCAAGACAATATTACCTGCAGCAATTCAATGTAAAAGCGAAATACATAGACCCGAAGTTCGAAAAGAACATACCCTACACACCAGCAGAGCTACGAGAGATGCAGACCGCACTCAAGGGATGCTTCGAGAAGGTGGGAGTGAGGGGAATCTAAAAAGAGGAAAGATGATATATTCATTAGGACGGAACATAATGTTCGTGGTGCTTGCACTGATATCCAGCCTGGCACTCATAAGCATGCACCCATTACTTTCTATCGTGTTCTTCATACTGGCTATACTGTACGTAGTGTTCGAATACGACATAGAGGAGTACGTGAAAAATGCCTAAGCTAAACAAGATCAGCAAGCTGTTCGAGACAAGGTTCAGGGAGATAATAGCAACAGGACTGGTCTTCGCGACGATAAGCGTATACCTCTACCAGAGACACTACAGATACTCAGGAGACGACGTGACCGGACTGATTGCGGCGTCAGCACTGTTCCTGTCGATAATAATGATAGGACAGGCGATAAGAGGATGGAGAGACGTGGCACAGTGGCAGGGAAGGTTCGTCACGATGAGGACAAAGAAAGGAGACCACCTGAGCATAAAGAAGAGAGTGAAGAAGAGCTGGAGATAGATTCTGGGGGGAGTACAGTGGAAATGAAGATACATAACATGGATCCAGAGGTAGATGCACCTTCTTACACAAGAGACAATGATGCGGCTTTCGACCTCAGATCACGCGAGGAGCTAGTGCTGAAGGCAGGAGAGAGGAGGACTGTGAAGACAGGACTCAAGATGGCGATACCTGACGGGCATGTCGGACTGATATGGGACCGTTCAGGACATGCGCACAAGCACGGGATACACTGCCTGGCAGGAGTCATCGATTCCGAATATCGAGGAGAGGTAGGGGTCGTGATGAAGAACCTGGGCGAGAACGATTTCACGATCGAGAAGAACATGAGGATAGCACAGATGCTCATACAACCAGTGGTCACTGCGAAGCTAGTGGCTGTCGAGAGCGAGGAAGACTTAGGAGACACAAACAGAGGGGCAGGAAGCTTCGGAAGCAGCGGGAACAGATAATTCTAGATATTGAACTGCAGGACCATCAAGAAGATACCTAGTGCGACGAGGGCAAAGTAGATGACCTTGTTCCACTCCCATATCTTGGCACCGTCAAAGACGCCGACAGGGATCAGGTTGAAGACTGCAAGCCAGGCATTGATACGGAAACCATAAGATCCTATGAGCTGGTACAATGGATTAGATGTGAAGAACATGGCAAGGAAAGCGATGGCGACGACCATGTTGGAGAAAGGACCGGCAGCAGAGATAAGACCAGACTGGCGGCGGTCGATGTGGCCCCTTATCAGGACAGCACCGGGGGCTGCAAAGATGAAACCCATGAATGAGAAGACAATCGCCAGCAGGAGCATCTTGTCATCAGAACGGAACTCAGCCCAGCAACGGAACCTCTGGGCGATGAACTTATGGGCCAACTCATGGAAAAGGAAACCGGCACCGACAACGATGGCAGAGACAGCAAAAGCGACAAGGAAAGAAGGGTCAAACCTGAGGCCATGCATGACAATGGAGAAGGCAACACTAATGGCTACCCAGGCCTTGACAAGGTCAGTGAGCTCTTTCCTGGATGTGGTTATGTTCATAGGCATAAGGACATAAAAGGGCGCAAGTATTAAAAAAGTTTCTATCTTCCCCAAGGGGATGNNAGAGCTGGACAGGACACTGAGGAAGACAAGGACAAGAAGAGAGGCAAAGGTCCTGACAAAACTGGTAGAGGTAGGAGTGGCAGCACCGGCACTGGTCAAGATGGATGACAAAGAGATGAAAGTGGTGATGGAAAAGATCCCTGGAAAGACAGTGAAAGAGATCATAGACGAACTGGAGAAGAAAAAAGACAGGGAAGGATACAGAGAAGTGTTCAGAGAGGTAGGGGTGAAACTCGCGATGATGCACAACGCAGGGATAATACACCACGACCTGACCACATCAAACATGATAATGCACTCAAAGAAAGGAGAAGTGTTCTTCATCGACTTTGGGTTAAGTTTTTTCTCAGAGAAAGTTGAAGACAAGGCAGTGGACCTGCACCTGCTGAAACACGCAGTGGAAAGCAGGCACTACAGGATAGTCGATGACTGCTTCGACGCAGTGATGGACGGCTACCGCAAAGAGAGCAAAGAACTGAGAGAGGTGCTGAACCGCTACGAAAAGGTAGAGGCTCGAGGAAGAAACAAGTCTAAACATTGAACCAGTGAGGTGTTGAGAAATGGGCATAGAACAAACAGTGAAGGAAATAGCAGAAAAACTCCATGCTCCGAAGATGAGCGAGGGCGGGACAATATACAGATGGGTGGTGCAGGACGCAGTGTTCAACATGAGCGGAGGAAGAGTTAGTGCACAGCCGATAAGCCCCGACGGCTCACAGGTAAGGGTAGACGAGATGCACCAGAGATACCTGCTGAGCGTGGACCGCGTGCCAGTCGGAGAGCTGATCATAGAGGCATACCCGACAGTGACAGGAGACCAGCTGATGAGAGGAGTGAAAGGAGTGCTGGATGC
>DUGW01000148.1 GCA_013331125.1 Candidatus Woesearchaeota archaeon
ACTGCAGCACTTTTGTCCTTAACACCATCTCTGCTATCAGTTGTTCATACGTGAATCCTGTCCTTTTTGTTATCCTGTCGAAGAGTGTCATCCTTTCTGCCTGCACATGGGTGTCCTTGCTCGGGTCCCATTTGAATGCAGGGTTGAAGACTGCTTTCCCGAGTTCCTGTGAGACTGATGTTATCTCATCTATCTCTTTCAGTCTCCTGAAGTTCCTTATCTGGTCTTTCACGTGGATGTTCACGCACACTATGTCCAGGCTCTCGACCAATGATGGTGATAGGCTTATCGGGGGTGTCTCCAGCCTCTTCACGAGTGTGTCCACTCCTGCTGCGTGGAATGTCGCGAAGCTTGGGTGTCCTGATGCCATTCCTTGGAATAGTACGTATGCCTCTTTTCCTCTGATCTCTCCCACTATCACGTAATCTGGGTTCTGCCTGAATGTCTCCCTGAGCAGGTCGAACAGGCTTATCTCTCCGAACTGCTCTCCCAGTATGTTCGGCATTCCGAATCCTGACCTTGTCACTGATGGCAGCCAGTTTATGTGTGCGAGGTTGAGCTCTCTCGTGTCCTCGATCGACACTATCCTTGCCTCTGGCGGTATGAATGCCACTATGCAGTTAAGGAATGTCGTCTTTCCTGATGCTGTCTCTCCTACCGCCATGACGTTGAACTTGTGCTCTATCGCGAGCCATAGGTATGCGAATGTCTCTGCTGATGCTGTCCTGCTCTTGATGAGATGTATCGGGCTCCAGGGATCCTTAGTGAACTTTCGTATCGTGAATGTGGGTCCTCTTGTGGTTATGTCTTCTGTGTATGTGGCGTTGACCCTTGATCCGTCAGGCAGTGTCCCGTCCAGCAATGGTTTTGCGTATGATATGTACCTTCCTATCTTCTGTGCCAGTTTCTCGACGAAGTCTGTGAGGTAGGTCGAGCTTGTGAATATGACGTCTGTCCTGAGGTTCTGGTATATCCTGTGGACTATATAGAGAGGGAAGTTGAGCCCGTTGCATTCTATGTCCTCTACGTAATAGTCGTTCAGCAATGGCTCTATCTCGTTCAGCCCGACAGAGTTCCTGTAGATGTAGTACATTATCTTCTTGTATGTGGTCTTTGATATCTTCGTGCCTAGCTCTATGAGTATGCTCTGGACGTTCTTCTCCAGGTATTGTATGAGTATGTTTGACCTTGCTGCCCTCACGAAGCTTATGTTTATCATCTCTTCGAGTCCCAGCTGTACCAGTTCCAGCAGTTCTCTCTCTGTGTCGTCAAGCACCGGTTCTTCGACTGTGTATACAAGTTCGTTCTCGTCCTTGTCCCAGTATATGTGTGCGTATGCATATGGCGGTATCAGCGGGTATCTTACATCTATCGACTTCCGGTCCTTGTACGGCGGCAGTTTTATGGTCTTTGGCCTCAGGTCTATGTAGAACCCTTCCTTGTCTGGAGAAGCCTCTTTCTCCTTCTCTTTTGCGCTTTCGAGGACCTGCGCCTGCTTGTCCTCTTTCGCCTCCACTTCCTGTACTGAACCGGTGCCGATGCCGGCTCCCGCCTTGATCTCGATGTCCGAGTCTTCAGGGGAGTGTCCGGCTTCAGCGACCGTCCCATCAGCTGCAGCTGTTTCAGGATTGACGGCTGCAGAAGGAGCATAGAATACGCCTCTGCCTTGTTCTGGCGAACTGATTACCATGCCTTGTTCATCCTCTCTCTTCTTTTCTGGTTCCTGTCTGGCTCGTGGCGTCTCTTTGTTGTCTGGCATGATTATCGTATCCTCACATTTACAAAATCCCTGTAGCTGTCCATCCTGAACTCGACGACAGCGTATAATGAGGAATTTGTGTTGTTGACATAATAGACGACCTTTGCGGCTCCGAGGCTTGTTCCGTAATCCTCAAGTCTTGAGAACCCGCTGTATGACCAGGTCGTCCCTGCTCCGAAGTCGAATGTGAAGCTTCCTGTTGCCCTGTATTCGCTTCCGTCTGTCGGGTCCTTGAATGTAAGTCCTATCAGCATCGCTGATTGGTTGAGTGTGCATGTGTACCTGTCTTCACATTTGAGGAACTCTGCCCTCAGGAATGTGTTCTCCAGCGTGTAGTTGTTTGCGTATTCTGTCGCGCTCACGTCTGCGTTGGATGTTATGTATAGGTTCCCGAGGTCTATCTGGTGTCCTGACTCGAGTATCTTCGCGTCTGTGAGCATGTCCCATTTCAGGCTGCCTTCCTTGAGTTCCAGGTTGCCTTTCTCTATCTCTATCGGTATCACCCTCTGCGATCCTACGCCTTCTTCGCTTATGTCCTTTATCTGCTGGTTCAGGGACAGGAAAGCGTTCTTCTGCCTTGTGAAAACGGTCTTGTCCTGCAGGTTCTTGAGTATCGGCACTCCTGCGTTCAGCACTATCACCATAACGACTGTTATTATGAGTATGTACAGTATCGCCGATACCCATATCTGGCCTGACCGGCCTTCAAATATCTTCAGGGGGGTTTTGGAAGGCATTTATCTCCTTATATGTTCATTTATCTCATTCTTATCTCATTCATATGTTCGGTTGGAATGATATGTTCTTGAAGTTGATCCCTCTGCATGATGTAGGGTACACCCATACCCAGGTGGTCATCCTTATTGACTGGTTGACAGGCACCATCGCTCCTGGTGTCAGTCCTGTCATATTGAAGTGTTTCGTCTCGAGTGCTGTCTCGAGCGTGAGGCTTGTTATCTCTTTCCCTATCGTGTTCTCTATCAGGAAGAACAGTACGCCATCCTTGTAACTTACGCTCTCAGAGTCTACTTGATAGTAGAACCTGCCGCAGTCCACTGCGGCAAGTGTCTGCTCCTGCGAGTATGTCGTCTGTTCCTTGTATATCCTGTAGAGCCAGGATCCAAGGAAGGCTGCGAGTAGCACAAAGATCGCGAACATGAATATCAGTGTGCTCATCTTCCTTGATTTGCTTTCCATGCAGGTTCACCTTCAGGCTTCACCGGCTGCTGGGTGAGGCTTTTCCGGACGTGATCCGGGCCTCCTCAGCTATCGGCCGGGCTTGCTCAGCCGAATATCTCTGCGCAGGTCTTTATTCCTGTCCTTGTCTCTGCGTTCTGCGAGCAGGTCACTTCCTGCCCTGCGACCTTGATCACTGGTGTGATCTTGACCTGTTCAGGCACTCCGTACGTCGCGCTCAGGTATGAGGCATTCATCAGTTTTGCCTGGTTGCTCGTCAGGTTGGAGTCTGGCCCGAGATTTGTCGTGAACGGCACTCTTGTGTTCTGGCCTATCACCCTTACCTGGACCTCTTCCACCATCGTCGCCTTCCTGTTCTCTACTATGAAGTTCACGTTGTAGTTGCTTCCTGATGTGTTGTAGCATATCTGTGGCGTGCCGTCGATCTCTACGATTGAGATGTCGACGTCTGAGGCGCATTTCACCTCTGTGTCGCTCCTCTCGCGCGCTATGTTTGCCGTGTCTTCGACATATCCTCTTCCCCAGTTCATGACCACTGCGCCTAGTGCGACTGCGAATGCTATCAGCAGGACTGTTGCGATGAGTGGACTGACTGCTCTCTTGCCGATCGATAGTTTTGTTTTTGTTGTATTGTTCATCTTCTCCACCTCATCTTGTCAGCTTGTGTATCAGGTCATCAAGCCTTTTCTCTTCCTGATGCATCGTCCGCACATAGGGGATTGTCCCTATCACCAGTACGCATAGGCCCATTATTATGAGGACGTTCAGCATTGTCCTGCCTATGTAGTTGTTGATGAATCCCAATACTGCCACGAACATGAACACGAAGTACAGAATGAGCGACTTGTTCATGACCAGCATCGATTTTTCCCTGTTGAGGCGGGATTTCTCTACCTCAAGATGGATGACCTCTTTTTTGACGGTTGTCATGTTTCAACCTCCTTTTTAATATGAAACATTTGAGCATGGAATGATTTGGGCTTAGACGATCCAGGTTTTTATCTGGAGTCTCATCTGGAGTCTAGCATGGCGTGACATCTGCCTGTGCTTTCCTGTCTCCGCAGATTATCTCAAGGTCTTCCTTGTATATCCTTGGGACTACTTCCACGAATCCTACACTTGTCGTTCCTGTGTCTAAGGTCAGGGGCTTTACCCTGTTGGGATTCATGGTTATGTTGGTCTGGTTCGTATGCACAGGCACCCTGCCTGAGTCATATATCCTGAAGTCCAGTCCGTCAATCCTGATATAGTTGGTATTCTGGATTGTGATATTTAAAAGTTGTGATGAGATACAGGCTGAGATGATGTTTAAGGACACTGTGCGGCATTCGTCTGTGTTGTAGACCTGTTTCTTGACATCCTTTGTGGTCTCTTTTGTATAGTCTGTCATGAATGAGTACATGAATGCGCTGAGTGCAACGACAAACGCCATTATGAGGATCCATGATATGTATGCACTGGCTGCTCTTTTGGTCCTGGCACCTTTGACCAATCTTCCTTTGACTGATCCTCCTTTGACCAATCTTCCTTTGACTGATCCTCCTTTGACAGATCTTCCTTTGACCGATCTTTCCAGGCTATTTTTCAGGTTACCATTCAGGCTGTCTTTCAAAAGTTTTCACCTACTCTTTTACGAATATTTCCCGGTCTGAGCCTTTCCTGACCCTTAATACCGCTTTTACTTCTGTCTCTTGCTCAGGGAAAGTTAATTTATAAATGTTTTCATGAAATACGTCGTCTGGGACCTTTATAGTGAGTTCTGTGGTGTTTCTGGCGAAATATGTGCCTGTTCCAGGCGCTATTGTCTGGTCTATTGTGAAGATGTCCACGGGCACCTCCATCCTGTTCATGTAGTATATCCTATCCCCTTGGGCCACCACTGCGAATATCTCCAGCTGGAGTTTCTTCATCTTTGCATAGCCTATGAACCTGGTGAGGAACCTTCCGTATTCCTCTCCAACATCCTTGCCTTCGAACACTGCATTGTTCACTGCCTTGTTTGACTCGAACACGAAATTGTCATAGACCACACCGAAAGTCTTTGATGGGCTGGGCACTACATTGTTGCTCTGCAGCATGAGTGTGCTGAAGCCTATGAGTATGAGGGCTGTGAATATGAAGAACTGTGCCTTTTTTGATTTCAGCATCCGGTTCATCATTCTATCACCACTGTCACATTGACCCTTCCATCAGCTGTGACTCCGTTGTGCCTCAGGTATACCCTGTAGGTCCCTGGGCTGAGTCTGAACCTTCCTCCCAGTGAGAGGTCCTGGTATCTCAGCTCGTTCCTTACCATGTATTCTGATATCTTCCTGCTGAGTCCGAAGAATGGGTTCTTCTGGTCCAGGAATGAGTTCTGTACGAGCATGTTATTGATGTCTGTGGAGTCGAATCCTCCTGAGTCTGTTGCGAATATCTTTATCCCGTCGTATATCGTCTCTGACTGCAGTTCTCCTGCAGCGACTGTCGCTTTCTCTGCTGCTATTCCTGCTATCGTTCCTCCTCCGAGGTCATTTGTCCAGCATATGTTGCTGTCTGTGTTGCTGCATGATGCATATCTGACCCTGAGTGTCTTGTTTGTCGCTGGCTGCGCCTCTTCTGAGAGTATGACATAGACGCTGCTTGACCTGGACGCGACTCCGTTCGTGCTGTTCGCGTTCGCGTATATCTCGTTGGTCCCGCGTTCTATGGTGACATTGAACCTTCCGCTTGTCTGTATGTCGCGCTTGGTCGAGTTGTAGCTGCTTCCGTCCGGATGCACTGCTGTGACGAACACTGAGGCATTGTCTGAGACGAAGACATTCACTGATACATTGTATGTCAATGATGGCGACAGGAACATCTGGTTGTCCACAGGTTCTGATATCGAGACGCTGACTCCGCCTGTGGCGACCACGAACTTGTAGTGTGTCGTGTTTCCCCCATTGCCTGCATTGTCCTTTGCCTTGACGTGGAAATAATAGGTTCCGTCTCCGAGCAGGTCATAGTTGACTGTGTATGTCTCATTGAGTGAATCCATAAGATCCACTCCGATGGCATATTCGATGTTTGCGTTCTCGACGCAGCTGCCGACTGTCTCTTCGCATACATAGTTAGTTGTGGTATTGTCTACAAGTGCAGGGTCGTCAGTGGCAGAGAGGGATAGGTTGTTCAGGTTGTCATCATCCGAAGCCCATCCTCCCAGTGCAATGAAGAAGCTTCCATCGGTCACCGAATCATTGACTGTGAATGTAGTTTCATAGACATAGGCATGGTCCATAGTGTATGCATATTTTATGTCCTTCTCAAAGACCTGTACTGGCGCCAAGAGGTCGGTAGGATTGGTTCCATAAGGGGCATTGCCATCATCGCTGATCGCCACGACGTAATTCATCAGCTGTCTTGTGTCCTCGACCTTCTCTGCAAGGGCGAACCTTATCCTCAATGTCTGGTTTGCGACCAGGTCTCCTGCGACCTCTTTCCAGACTGCGAAGGCATGGTCTGCAGCTGCGGATCCGTTGATCTTCAGCACCAGCTCCTCTTGTCCCGTGACAAGCTCTGCCAGTTCCTGGTATGTCCTGCCGTCTATTATGTCATCTGGCGCGCTTCCTGGCCAGTCATCGAGTTTCCATGAGTATCCTTCTATCCCTGACAGCACTCCTGAACTGTTTATGTCTGAGCTGTTGAAATGGAATGTTGCGCTTGATTCTGGATATGCCTGCCCCTGCACTGGGTGCGTCGGGCTTGTCACTGTCGGTTTCCTTGGCTCTGTGAGGTCTATCACGACTCCGTCGCTCACCACTGCTGTCGCGTTCAGCCCGAATGTGTTGTATGCTATGACCTCGACTGAGTAGTTGCTTCCTTCTAGCAGCGTCAGTGTGTCATTTGTGAAGCTTGTGGCTGTCCCCGCCTCTGTCCAGTTGCCATCATTGTTATAGTAGCTTCCGTTCTCGAGTATCCGGTAACGATAATATATCTCTGTGAAGTCCTCTGTCGCTCCGAACCAGTTGGCGCTCAGTGTATCTGCGCTGTTCGACCAGTCGATGTCCACGCTTGGGCTGAGTCCATCATATACTATCGGCGGTGTCGGCGGTGTCGGGTCTGGTGCATAGTAGAAGTTTATCGTGTCGCTGTATGTCTGGTTGTTCCCGCTTGTGTCCTTAATCTCATAGAAGACAGTCTTTGTCCCCTGTCCTTCGCTCAGGACCCAGGCTTTCATAGTCGTGCATGGCTCCCACACTGCGCTGAGCAGGTTGCTTGCTGCATCATTTGCATACCTGCATTTGTCCACCTCCATAGTATCATTGAACGTGACGTTCAGCATGACGTCCCTGTAGATGGTGTCTGTCGTGTTACCGTTTGTCCCTATGATGGTCAGGCTTCCTGTCGGTGCTGTCCTGTCTATGTATAACGGTCCTATCGTCTTGTTGGCCACGAAGCAGTCAGTCACGAAGTAGCATCTTTCATAGGCTTCGACTGTAAGGTTATATGACCCTTCGCCCAGGTTCCCTGACTGGATCAGCTGTATCCATCCGTCTGAGCTGTCTGTGTCCTGACTCTTTGTGCCTGCCGCTCCTGCCAATGAGTATATCCCTGTGGTGTTCTGCAGGAAGTATTCGACTCTTTTTATGTAGTCTGCTGCCAGCACCTCTGCAGTCACATTACCTACAAGAACATCTCCTGCCTCTGGCCTGAGAATGGTCACGAAGTCCGGGGTGTTGTCCACGATGTAAGTCACGACATTGCTGTAGACATAATGTCCTGCAGCATCTACATCCCTTATCTGCACTGTGTGAGCACCGTCCTGGATGGTGGTTGAATCTGCGATGAATGAAGTGTTCGATGCCAACCCGGTCCATGTGCCGCCATCTATGCTCAACTGGAGGCTCCTGTTCTCTGTAGAAGTGAAGTTTATGTAGAACGTGCCATTGACCACTGATCCAGGAGTAGGGTTCGTTATCACGACTGATGGCAGGAAAGTGCATATACTGTCTGTGCTTACCACAGGATAATAGTTCGTCCCCGAATAAGTCGCTCTTCCTCCTGAGAGTATCGTCTCTGTGACTATCGCTGCGAAGAGATTGAACGGGCCGCAGAAATTGGTGTTCGCTATCTCGCTGTATTCTATGTAACAGTCTGTGCATGTGCTGTTGATAACTATCGAATCGATGATTGTAGTCGGGTCTATGACTGAATTGTATATCCTGCTGCTGTATATGGTCGAGTCATCTATCGTGCTGTTTATTATCCTGCACGGGTTCTTGGCGCTTGACAGTTCCAATATTGTGGAGTTCCTTATTATCGAGTTCTCTATATAGCACCCGCCGATCACCGAATGGTTTATGTCAGAATGTATGATATATGAGCTGTTCTCTACTGTTGTGTTCCATAATGAGCTGTTCTGTATGTAGCTTCCGTACACGATGTTTATCTGCTGCGTCTTGATAGGTGACTCTGTGAGAGGGACTGTATTTACATGGTAGTACCTGACCATTGTCTGGTTCACGCCGTTGGATGTGCCGTTGAAGGTAAGCACCGTATCATTCGTGTTCTCTGAGATGAAGATGCTGCATAGAGGCGAATATATCGACGCATTGCAGTAATACATGGTCGCCCAATTAGGCACCTCAGTCCACACCCTCATGTCGACATCTGTCTCGACAATCCAGTAACGCTCTCCGCCTGTTATGTTGTCATATGATTCCGGAGGGACTATCGGACCCCAATCTGTGACTAAGGTAGTGACTTTTCCGCCATTTGACGAATTATATGGGTAATCAGTACCGGTATCTCCATAACCGTCATTGTTCGCGTCGACTATGTCCAGGGATGAGATATCGTCCCAGAAGTTTCCTTCTGCCCATCCGGTCACGCTGTCTGTGGTGTTGAAGTGGTTCCCTGCTACCTGCACCATAGCGTGGTAGGTCCCTGAGTTGATGAATTGATTGTAGTAGAACCTGTTGTCAGTGGATCCTGAAGGGGGTATTTCGATGCCATAGCTTATGCTATCAAGGAATGTAGAGTTTGTAAAGTTGTTATGATAGGAGTTCTGGTTGAATGAGGCACCTACAGAAAGGTCTTGGCAGGTTATGTTATTAAAGAGATTACTCTCTGAATCCGAGACGTATACTCCCCCACCCCCTTGTGATTTGAGTGATATGTCCGAGAAGCGCGAATCGTTCACACGAGCGAGTGCTATATGCCAGTTGGACTGGTTTGTTACATTGAGGTCTGAGAAGGTGCTGTTATACACGCGATTCAGCTCGAGACCATATCCTCCATCGTGTAGTGTCAGGTTATTCATGGTGATGTTTATGCATGGATTCTCCACAGCTCCATTGATCTGCAGATTTGCATAGGCGCCTGAATGCTGGAATATCGAGTCTGTGAGTGTGAGGTTATCTCCTAATGCGAAATACATAGGCCAGTAAGCAGTGTCTGAGACCCTGATATCATCGATAGCGGCACCATTGACCAGGTAGAGGTAGACGCTGTATCCGACATCTGAAGCAGTATAGTTCCTTATCGTCATGCCGTTGGCGTACTGATTGTATATGCCGTAGCTATAATTGCTTACATTCACATCCTGGACGGTGACGCGGTGTATAGAATTGACGAATATTCCATATCCTGAACTGAAGGCCGTTCCATTGCCGACTATCAGGGTATTGTTGCCCTTGAGTATGACGTCATTTGCCGTTATCTGGATCACGCCGCTAGATATCGAATCGTTGATGTAATAGGTGCCATTACAGAGTGTTATGTTCTTGTTGACGACCAGATTATCCTTGGGCGGCATTATGCTTGCGTTGTTGTCATTGCAGTCCTTGAACTCTGGGCAGTCCGGATGGCTGTTTGTGCTGTAGAACGTGTCTAAGTCATTGTCATAGCATGCTTTATCTGTGATTGGCCCCCAATCATTGACATTTGCAGTCACATGCCCGCCGTTGGCGCTGTTGTATGGGTAATCTGCTCCGAAATCACCGAAGCCGTCTCCGTCTGAATCAAAAATCCTCAGGGTGTCTAGATCATCCCAGTAGTTTCCGTGCGCGACTCCTCCGACTGTCCAGTTGAAGTGGTTGCCTGCGACAGCATCTGCATGATAGAGTGCATTGTTGGAGAAATTGTTGTAGTAGAACTTGTTTCCGGTACCGCTAGTGATATGTACACCTCTGTTGCAGTTATAGAATGTATTGTTGGTGAAGTTGTTGTTGTCGGATCCTGACCACAGGTACGCTGCTGAATTTGCTCCCAGACAGTTCACCGAGAGATTTTGGAAAACCATATTATCGGCAGCAAATAGATAGATGCCATATGAGGAATCGTTTATGAGCCCATCCCGGACAGTGCTTTTGCCTGTTGCAGATGAGAAATACACGCCACCGGCGTTGGTGCGGAAATTGAACAGGGTGTTGTTGGTGATCGCGCCTGTACCGAACAGGGCATCTGAATTGTATGCTGTTATGTTCCAGAACAATCCATGGTCTGTCCCTCCGTTGATCCTCACTGCATTGCTCCTGTTGCTCTTGATGTTATACGCGCGCCCATAGTCTGAACCCTGGTACAGGACTACATTGCTGAGGTTCCAGCCCTCGACATCATGGACTGTGAGTCTGTGGTAGTTGGCGGCAAATAAGAAGCTGCCCCAAGTGTTTATCGTGGATACAATCCGGGTATTGTTGCCTGCGACTATCACATCATTCGCGCCTAGAGTGAATAGGTAGTCAGCATTGGATTCGGGCGTCCAATAGTAAGTTCCGTTGCACAGGGTCGTATTGACTGC
>DUGW01000056.1 GCA_013331125.1 Candidatus Woesearchaeota archaeon
GAGGACCATCCTGATTTCATCGCGATGGAAGAGAAGTACGAGGATTTTTTAGAAACCTTATTAAAGAAATTGTGAATCCCGTTGACGAAAATGGCTGACAAAAACGCTGAGAAAGCAGAAAAACGGAAGCAGCAGGCTCTGCAGCAGAAGTACATGGAATACCAGATGTCAGAGCAGCAGCTTAAGCAGTTCCAGGAACAGCTCGAGAAGCTTGATCAGCAGAAGAATGAGGCTCAGGCTGTCGGCCAGGCGCTTGATGATTTCAACAGCTCCAAAGATGGTGATGAGGTCCTTGTCCCTATCTCTGGAGGGATCTTCTTCAAGACCAAGAGGACGGAAGACAGGAATTTCCTTGTTAATGTGGGAGCAGGCATCGTCGTCGAGAAGGATATCGACGGTGTAAAGGCGCTTGTGGATAACCAGGTCAGTGAGATCGCGAAGTATCATTCCCATCTCATGGCAGAGTTCACCAAGCTGGCCATCCGTCATCAGTCGATCGAGGAAGATCTTAAAAGATTGGTGGAAGACTGAAAATGTTCAAGTTCTTGAAGGAAAAACTCAAGTCTGCGGTAAAGAAGTTCTCGAAAGACATCGAAGAGGAAGCAGAGGATGTTGAGGTTCCTGAAGAAGAGATCCAGGAAGAGCCGGAAGAAGTTGAGGAGCCTGAAGAGATTAGACCAAAGCCGGTGCCTGAGAAGAAGAAAGATAAGCCCAAGACTCCTAAGAAGGAAAAGCCGAAGACAGAAATACCGGTAGTGAAGGCAGAACCTGAGGAAGAAAAGGCTCCGCGAGTCGAAGTTCTTGAAGAGAAAGAAGAGGCGGCGCCTGAAGTCCCTGCTGTAGAAGCTCCAGAATCTGAAGAAATAAAGGAAGAAGAGATCGAAGTCCCTGAGCCTGAGGCAGAAGAGACTGAAGAAGAGAAGGAAGTCGAGCCAGAGGAAGCGGAAGAACCTGAGGAAGAAGTCAAACCCAAGAAGAAAGGGTTCTTTTCACGATTATTCGGCAAGAAAGAGGAAGAGCCAGAGGGATTAGAAGAACCTGAAGAGAAAGAAGAGGCCGAAGAAGAAAGGGTTGAAGAGGTCAAGGAAGAGAAAAAGGCCCCTGAAGAAGAGACCGAGATTGAAGATATTGATATCCCCCCGCCTCCTGCAGAGGATGAAGGACAGACCGAAGCAGAGAAGGAAGAGGAAGAAGAGAAGAGGATCATCTCAGCAGAAGACAAGGAACTTGAGGACGTTGATGAAGAACGCGAAGAGGTCCTTGAGGACCTTGCAGAGGATGACGAAGAGATACAGGAGCTTGATAAGAAAAGCATCAGAAAAGGCAAGCCAGAGCCTGAACAGGATGAGGCTGCTGACGAAGACGACGAGGATGAAGACGAAGAGCCTGAGAAGAAAGGATTTTTCGGCAGGCTGAAGGAATCCGTCTCTGGAAAGAAGCTCTCCGAATCGAAGTTTGAGGACCTGTTCTTTGACCTTGAGATCGCTCTGCTGGAGAACAACTGCGCTGTCGAGGTCATAGAGAAGATCAAAGAGGACCTTAAGGGGCAGTTGGTCGACAGGAAACTGAACAGGTTCGAGATTGAGCGCATAATAATCAAGACACTCAAGAAAAGTCTTGAGCACATACTTACATTTGACACGGTCGACATGATATCTAAGGTCAAGGACAAGCGGAAGGCCGGCGAGCCTTTCAATATCGTCTTTGTCGGCATCAATGGTTCTGGTAAGACCACTACGATCGCCAAGATGGCCCGTTATTTCATGGACAATAATCTGAAGACCGTGCTTGTCGCTGCTGACACCTTCCGTGCCGCCGCCATCCAGCAGCTCGAGGAGCATGCTAACCGTCTGAATGTCAAGATGATCAAGCATGATTATGGTTCTGACCCTGCTGCTGTCGCTTTTGACGGCATTGCTTATGCGAAATCCAAAGGCATAGATGTTGTGCTTATCGACACTGCAGGCCGTCTCCATTCCAACGTCAATCTTATGGATGAGATGAAGAAGATAATCCGCGTGGCAAAGCCTGACATGAAGATCTTCATCGGTGAGTCTATAACAGGCAATGACTGTGTAGAGCAGGCCAAGAAGTTCAATGAGGCCATAGAGCTTGATGGTATCGTGCTCTCGAAGGCTGATGTCGACGAGAAAGGTGGTGCTGCGATATCTGTCTCCTACGTAACCGGCAAGCCGATCCTTTTCTTGGGCACCGGTCAGGAATACAAGGACCTTCAGCCTTTCAACAGGAAGACCGTGCTTTCTAATCTGGGGTTATGAGACTAGACAGAAGTCAGTGATATTTCTTGAATATCTGATGCAGTTCCTTAGCATCTATCACATGCGTGAGGTCCTTATGCTCTTTCGACATGAAGAAAGGCTTCATCATGTCTTTCCCTGTGCTTCCATGGCAGCCTACATGGTCTGTGAATGAGGTGCAGACACCGTCCTGAATGTCTCCGAACAGGGTAAGGTCGCCCAGGAAGTTCTTTTTGGAGAATTCCTTCAGCTGTTCGATGAGCACTCTGGTGTTTCCGAACTTCTTGAGTATGTTCTTGCCTTCATTCTTGATGGAACCGTCATCGTAGATTGTGAGTCTGCCCTGTTTGCCGAGCACGACATTGCTCTCCGCTTCTCTTGCCATGACAAGTCCTATCCCTTTCTTGTTCAGAAGCTTGTCCAATAGCTGAGGATACCTGTCATGTATGGTCTTCAGTTGCACCCTCTCATCTGAGAAGTTGAAATAGACCTTCACGAGACTGCAAGAATCGACGACGAATATCCCNNCTCCTTTCACGAGTTTCATCGTGCTCATGGCGAAGCCCTTGACGACCCATCTCAGGGGTGTTGAGAGATAATCAAGGAGATCAATCATCCTTTTCATGACTACCCTTATCAGTGTGTCTCTCCTTTCTCCCTGGTCTGACTGTGTGCTTCTGGATTTTGTGGCTTTCTCGATGAATTCTGATATATTTATGCCGTTCTGTAGACTGAACGGGATTCCCTTTGATTGGCCATGGTCTGAGAGTATGTATAGGTCATAACCTTCTTTTTTCGCGCGCTTGTAGAGTCTCTTGACTCTCCTGTCAAGTGCCCTTATGGAGAAATATGCCTGTCGTGACTCTGGACCTCTGAAGTGTCCGATATCGTCATAGTTTATGTAGGTGATGTATATCTTCGGCAGACCTCTCTTCATGTCCACCAATCCACCTATAGTTATGATCTCTGTGAACACAGAGTTGAGGAACAGTCTCCTGAATGGTATCCATATCTTGTATATCCCTCGCTTGCCGAACCATTTCATGAAGGCATTGTAGATTATGGAGACGGATTCTAGTGTCAACTCCGCGACTGCATAATATCCCATCCTCATCAGTGCGAGCGGGTTGAGCAGGAGGAGGAGCCATAGGTCGCTTTCTTTGATGCGCTTGAGCGTCTTCTTTCCTGTCACCGCGCTGTTGGTGAATATTGCCCTCTCTGCGCCCCCATGAAGGTGGTTAAAGTAGCTTGATCCTCCCTCGAGGAGGCCTTTCTTGCTGCTGAAATATGTATCCTGTATGTATTTTGCATGGCCTGGCTTTGCGAAGCTTATGTATTTCTTGTTCTTCTTGTCTATGAACCTGAATGCAGGTATGTGCTTGTTGTCTCCGTAGAATATCGCCGCATGTATGCCTGGCGTACCTGATGGTATCCCGCAGTTCCAATGGGTGAGATGATAACCTTCCTCTTCGACAAGTCTCTTCATGAATTTTGCATAGCCTTTTTCCATCGCCTTCTTGAGCACATCGTGAGGTATGCCATCTAGCTGGATAGCTATGAATCTCTTCTTTGTTTTCCTGACTCTCTTCAGCTTCAGTTTCCTTATCGTCAGGTCCAGCTTTTTGTCTGATATCTTGGGTTTCATTCTTCTGCCTTGTCTTCCTCCAGGACTTTCTGGATAGCATACTCTATAAGGTGTGATTTATTCCTGAACCTGGGGTCTACCCGGGTCTTTTCCTTTAGGTCGAGAACTGTCTTTTCACTCAATGAAACGCTTATTACGTGTCTCATGACTACTACACTTTACTACACATATTTAAGCCTTTCGGTTTTTTAACCACCCAATAGTAGTAAATAAGGAGTTTCAGCCAACGACCCTCATCTCTTCTCCGGTCATCTCTGCCCTGCCTTCTGGATCGACCGTTATCTCTCCTCTTATCTGTACGAGATCTCCTGTCTCGACGCTTGGCGTAGGCCCGAACAGGGTCACGTCCATTGTCTCGCTCCTCTCCAGCATCACGAAAGTCACCCCCTCCATCTCCTTGACTGTCAGCACCACACCTTCCACAAAGACTGTCTCTTCATCATGCTCTTCGATCCCTTCTACGCCCGCATCCTCTATCTTTGCTGTCTGTAAGAAGACGAACAACAAGACCAACCCAAGGACTACGCACACAACAGCGACTTTTGATATGAAATTCTCATCCATGGGAAGTTATANNCCGGAAAAGTCTTTAATGATAAAGAACATTTCCAAAAAGAATAAAAATCCATTTCAACCACCTTATTGTCGGTGTTGAAGATGCCTGCTGCTATCTATGAGACTGACTATAAGAAGCGAATCAGCTATGCAGTGGCTGGTCTTGCCCTGCTTGGTAGCCTTTATCTTGGGGGATTGATAGGCAAGCTTTACCTTAACGAGACCAACAAGTCGACAATCGAGACCAGGATAGAAAGCTGTGATAAAGACGCTAGTTGCTCCTACGAAAAGAAATATTCTGGCATACTGATAGAAAAATAAGTGCTCCCGCCGGGACTTTCCCAACCATCACTTCTGCGATGTTTGATTTGAACCCGAGTCATCGGATGTTTTTGAAACCGACGAACATTGTAGATCTTCGAATTCTCGAAAATCCGATATGATTGGCCGGACTACACCAC
>DUGW01000130.1 GCA_013331125.1 Candidatus Woesearchaeota archaeon
GACAATGCCAAGAAGTACATCGAGTCAGGCAAGTTCGGCGGAAAGGGATCAGACCCGCACAAGGCAGCAGTGGTAGGAGACACAGTGGGAGACCCCTTCAAGGACACAGCAGGACCATCAATCAACATCTTACTCAAGTTGATGACGATTGTATCATTGGTGTTCGTGCCGCTGATACTGGCTGTGGCTGGCTAAGCACAAAAACCAAATCTTTTCCTTCTTTTTCTATTTACAAATACCCATTTCATTGTCACTCTAGAGTGACTACAAAAACGAAACATTTATATATGAGTGGCAACATTACTATTACTTAGAGACGATAAATCTCCTGCCCGGAAAGCCGCCTGTTTTTCTAACAATCCCCCTGAAAACCAGGCTTTCCCGGGTACATTCTTCATTTAAGATTCAGAATTCTATTAAAACGTTCAATAATTGGCTCCCAGACATTTTCCTGTAGAACAAGCCATAATATAAGCAAAAAACCGTCAAAAGTGGCTGCTACGTCCTCAGAACCCATAAATATGTTTATATGGGGAAAAACGATGTCTAAAGGGTAGAGAAGCCTATAATGCCCGTCAAGGAAGTCAAGCAGGATATGGGTAAAGACTGCAAATGCTATAATATATAGAGCGAAGTAGGAATAATGGAGATATCTCGCAGTCTTCAGGGTCTTTTTCGACTTCTTATTGTTCTTCACATATGAACTGAAGACAAGATAGACAGCGACAGCCACGATCACCAGGGCCAGGATGACAAACAGGGAGTGGCTGAAAGAACGGTGATAATTCAGCACACTGAGCCTGCCAAGACCAAGCGCAACACTGAAAAAGATGTCAAAATCAGGGCCCAGGCCGATGAAACCGGCCAGAAGGACCCACCAATAAGAGAACCTCTTCTTAGCGAGGTATCTGCGATAAAGATCTACACAAAGCATAGGTACAAGCATATGGGCTACGGGAAATGCCATGGTCGTGGTGGAAAGAGGGTCGTTATTAAAGGTTTGGGCAAGCGGGCAGAGTATAATATCATCTTTTCAGCAGAGAATGCACGCGGTCGACAGTGGCGACAAGGGCACTGTCGTCTGAATGAAGAGTGCGCTTTGTGAGGATGTGTGCGAAGAGATCCAAAGAGGCAGGTACGACAGCAGCAGGAGCAGCTGTAAGAGGAGACCAGGAAGAGTAACCGCCAGCAGTCACGAGCGCCTTGCCTTCAGGACTTGCTGAATGGTAAAGGAACTCAGGGACCAAAGGAATCGAGGGAGCGTAAGAACCGGAAGCTGAAGAAGAGAATGAGAAAGAGAGAGAAGTGACAACATCCCTATGCAGCTCTGCTGTGTAGCGGATGAGACCATCACAAAGAGGATCCATGCCCAGACTCTCGTCATGGAACAGACCACCAGCCTGTCGGTCAGCTGACCGGATGGATACAACGCACCCATGGATATCGGATAAGACAGACCTGTAATGGTCAAGGAGGACCTGGTAGACAATACTGCTGATATTCATGTGCCAGAGTAAGACAGGCAGATTTTTAAAAGTTATCATGGGTTTTTCGTCGGAAAAAGTGACAACATGGCAGGAGCCTGCATAAAAATAAACAGGCAGGTATAAATATTCCTCTCGCTTTTTTAAGACCATGAACATCCAATGCATAAAGTGCAAAGGGAGAAACCTGTGCGGCAGACCTTTCTGCCCTGTGCAGATGAAAGTGGCATCACAGAAGAAAGTGAACCTTGTCGCCAAACAGGAATTCTTCGGCGAGGCACCGAATGTATTCGTCGGAAGGTACGGGTATCCAAACATCAATGTCGGACTACTCTCTGTGGAACATTACGACAACCATGATGAGCCACTTAAGTGGAGTGCGGACGGTGTAGGGATACAGCAGGTGATCGACTACAGGACAGCACTCGTGAATTCGTCATTCAAGGCACAGGTGAAAAGCTTCGACAACAGGTTCCTCGAGATGACACAAGAGGTCTCACTGGCAGCGAAGCCAGTCGATGTGGAGATATCACTCAACAAGAAACCGCATTTCTCATTATCATTATCACAGGACACGATGCCACACGGACCGAACGTGAAACTCGAAAAGGCGAGGATAACAGAGAACGTGAAGGTGCCGACACAGGTAGAGAGAGCAGTAGGAGACACAGACCTCAAGGCAGCAGACGCAGTGGCAGAGCTGAGGAAGAAGTTCGACGAGCACTACCTCACAAAGATCTTATCAGTCGGAAACCTAGGACTCGAGCAGAACAGGAAACTGGTGCCGACAAGATGGAGCATAACAGCAGTCGACGACATGATAGGGAAAGAGATGATAGAAGAGGTGAAAAAGTACCCGGAATCAGACCACATGGCATTCTTCGGAGGGTATCTCGGGAACTATTACATCATATTGACATTCCCAGAGGTTTGGAGATATGAACTCTTCGAGACAGCAGTGTCAGAGAAGATGTCATTCTCGACGGATTATGAAGACCATGGGGGAAGGAAAGAATATGCTTTCGAGACTGCAGGCGGTTATTATGCAGCACGCCACGCAATCCTGGAGAGGTTGTCCGGTTTGAAGAGGCAGGCTTCTGTGTTATGCCTCCGTTTCATAACTTCTGAGTACTGGGCACCACTAGGAGTATGGGTGGTGAGAGAGGCGACAAGGAACGCGATGAAGTCAAGACCATTGATGTTCGACGACAAAGAGCTCATGCTAAAGTATGCAAAAGCGCTGGTGAAAAAAAAGTTCGGGCTAGACCTGGAAGTGATACTGAAGGGATCCAGACTCCTGCACCAGCTGAAGACACAGAAGACACTAAAACAGTTTGTGTAAGTATCCCTGACCCATCCAGTTCATGCCCGGCACTGCTGAAGGCTCAACAGGCCTGAGTTCCCTTGGCGCAGGCTCAAAATAAGCCCTTGGCTCATAAGAACCTGTGTGGACAAGTTCTCCCATATGCTCATACCCGACACCGTCAGGGTTCCAGGGCATCGACCTGAAATAATCAGCGTTCTTCCTATCTTCGCTTCCTTGGGCAGCTAAAGGATTGCCTAATGCAGCATCCATGCCCACATTAAACATATTATCAAGTCTCAACATATTGCTTCTCCTCCATCTCTTCAATAACCTGCCCACAGCTATGCCTAGTATCATTCCGCGCATCGAGAAAAGGGGATGCGCGCCTTATAAGATGATGATGACCAGAATAGCGATGACTAGAGCGATCCTTACAGGTCCGGCTCCGGTCTTATTGGACATGACAATATATCAGTATGAACTTATTTATAAATTTTTGTATGGCTGGAAATGTGGCTGCGTGGATTGTGATGTTTTGACTCTTGGTTGCAAGGTATCCGGCATCACCCGAAAATCAGCATTCTCTCGTCGGAAAACTTCCATCTCTCGACGAGAAAATTATATTAAGCAGTTTAACTTATCCTTAAGCATGAAATATTATATCGATACTTGCGTATGGCTTGATCACCTAGAAAACAGGTCAGGACCAGGAGGGAGACCATTAGGCAGCCACGCAACAAGACTGATATTGGAAATCGTCCGAAAGAAAGACACAATCATCTTTTCTGACCTGAACCAGAATGAATTGAAAAATAAGATATCTGCTCAAGATATCGATTCAGCAATAGAGATACTGAAAGCGATGCAGGCCCTTGAGACAGTCATTGTCAAGCAAGAATCATACAAAGAAGGACAGAAACTGGCCAAAGAAAGGAATGTGCCTCTTGGAGACGCAGTCCATGCGCTGATAGCCAAAGAGAACAATGCTACACTGATCACCCAGGACAGAGACTTCGAAAGGCTACGGGATATCACAAAGATAATGAAACCAGAGGATGTCATTCCCAACCGCGCTCTTTAGCCATCTCTTTGATGGTCTTATCCCTGATCTCACAATACTCTTTCTCGGTCGTCTTGGTCTTTGATATACCCCCGGTCTTGATGAACTCCTGGATCAATTCCTCGCGGGTCATCTCCTTAAGCTCCTTGCGGATCGCTTCCCTGACAAACTCTGTCCTGGTCCCGTAATTGTGCTTCTTGATAGCCTGGTCCATCTTCTTGAGCATACCCTCATCAATCTTTATGCATATGGTCTCCATAATACTTAGTAATACTTAGTAATATATAAATTTTTGTGTGAAAATACTGGAAAATATCCGAGAAGAAAACAACTGATAACAAAAAGAGGAATTAAAAGACTTACATCTCTTCAGGGGCCTCGATACCAAGAAGGTTGAGGCCTATCTCTACGACCTGGCGAACGCATTCACACAGCAGGAGACGGGCCTTGGCAAGGTCAGGGCGCTCATCATCGACGACCTTACGCCTATGATAGAACTCATTGACAGACTGGCAGAGATCGATAAGGTAATGCGCGACAAGGCTGGGCTTGTACTTG
>DUGW01000004.1 GCA_013331125.1 Candidatus Woesearchaeota archaeon
TCCATTGATCCAGGGGCAGGGTAATTTCGGTTCTGTCGACGGTGATTCTGCTGCTGCGATGAGGTACACAGAAGCTCGTCTTTCAAAGATATCTGAGGAGATATTGGAGGACATAAAGAAGGAGACAGTTGATTTCCAGCCGAATTTTGATGGTGAGTTGAAAGAGCCGATAGTCCTACCATGCAAGCTTCCTAATCTTCTTGTGAACGGCAGCTCAGGGATAGCTGTAGGTATGGCGACCAACATACCTCCTCATAACATGGGTGAGGTTGTTGACGGTACCATAAGGTTGATTGACAATCCTGATTCAAGCCCTCAAGACCTGATGCGTTTCATCAGGGGTCCTGATTTCCCTACCGGCGGTATAATCTGCGGTCTTGCTGGTATAAATGATGCGTACAAGACAGGAAGGGGCAAGGTGAAGATAAGGGCAAAGACCTCTTTTGAGACAGTGAGGAACAAGAATTGCCTGATCATCACAGAGATACCTTATCAGGTGAACAAGTCTCTTCTCGTAGAGCAGATCGCAGACCTTGTTAGGAATAAGCATGTGACTGGCATTGGTGACATCAGGGATGAGTCAGACAGGGATGGCATGCGTGTGGTCATTGAGCTGAAGGGTGATGCTACGCAGGAGATCGTCCTTAACCAGCTGTTCAAGCACACAAGGCTTGAGTCTACATTCGGCATAATATTCTTGGGTTTGGTCAACAATGAGCCGAAGCTGCTGAATCTCAAGGAGATGCTGCAGTGCTTCATAGATCACAGGCAGGTTGTTGTCAGGCGAAGGACGGAGTTTGACCTGAAGAAGGCAGAGGAGCGCGCGCATATTCTCGAAGGTCTGATTACAGCTTTGGATGATATTGATAATGTTGTGCAGAAGATAAAGCAGTCAAAGGATGTGGATACTGCAAAGTCGATACTTATGTCTGATTATTCTCTCACAGAGATTCAGGCAAAGGCAATTCTTGAGATGAGGCTTCAGAAGCTTGCCTCTTTGGAGCAGGAGAAGATCAAGGATGAGCATAAGTCTCTTATGGTGCTTATCAAGGAGCTTAAGTCGGTTCTTGCTTCTGAGCAGAAGATCCTTGATATAATAAAGAAGGAACTTATTGAGATAAAGGAGAAGTATGCTGATGAAAGGAGGACAGATATAAGCACGGATGTTGAAGAGGATATATCTGTCGAGGATCTGATTGAGGAAGAGGATATGGTCGTGACCATAACCCATGCAGGTTATATCAAGCGCTTGCCTGTTGATACGTATAGGCAGCAGGGAAGAGGTGGCAGGGGTGTTGTCGGCGCATCGACAAATGAAGAGGATTTTGTTGAGCATCTGTTCATAGCTTCCACTCACTCTAGTGTTTTGTTCTTCACAGATAAGGGTAAGGTCCATTGGCTGAAGGTCTATGATATACCTGTGGGTTCTAGGCAGGCCAAAGGCAAGGCCATTGTGAATATGATACGGCTTGATAAAGATGAGAAAATCAAGGCATTTGTTCCTGTCAGGCAGTTCGATGACCAGCATTATCTTATCATGTGCACCGGGTCAGGCACGATAAAGAAAACATCTCTTGAGTCTTTTTCAAGGCCTAGACGAGGGGGCATAAAGGCGATTAATGTCAATGAGGGTGATGAGCTGGTTGAAGTTGTACTTACTGATGGAACTATGAATGTGATAATCGCCACCAGCAATGGTATGGCTGTAAGGTTCTCTGAGAATGATGCGCGGCCTATGGGAAGGTCTGCTGCCGGTGTCAGGGGAATATCCCTTAAAGGAGATGATAAAGTTATAGGAATGGTCATTGCAGAGGATGAGAGGACTCTTTTGACAGTAACTGAGAATGGTTATGGAAAGAGGACTGCTGTGCCTGAGTACAGGCTGATAAAAAGGGGTGGTGTGGGCGTTAAGAATATAATATGTTCTGAAAGGAACGGCAAGGTTGTCGCTATCCGCTCTGTGAGCGATGATGATGAACTTATGCTGATATCTCAGACAGGTATAATAATAAGGACGCCTGCAAAGCAGATATCTGTGATAGGCAGGGTCACCCAAGGGGTCAGGATAATGAAGCTTGACGATGGTGACAGGCTTGTGGATGCTGCGAAGCTTGTAAATGATTGAGTATGCGCTGTTCAATTGGCTGTTCAGTCGGATAAGTAAGATAAAATGAAAGGTATGATAATAACCCACCCTGGATTAGAGGCTGTTTCTGGGAAGGAAATCAAGGAGCTGGTCGGTGCAGACTGCAAGCTGAAGCGCTCTGTTGCATTGTTCAGCACAGATTCGTTTGAAGACTTATGCAAGCTTTCATATCTTTCCCAGTCTGCGATAAAGGTCATACAGCTGTTCTTTTCAGCGACGATAAATGACATGGATGACGTTCTTCCTGCAATAAAGGACCTGGACCTCTCTGAGTGGCTGAAGGACAGGACCTTTGCTGTGCGAAGCAGGATAATAAATAATGATTCTGTGGACACGATGGAGTCTGAGCGCCTTATAGGTGAGGTAATATACAATAAATATCATGATAAGCTGGGTGCAAAGGTCAATCTTGAGAATCCTGATGTCACGTTCTTTGCATATGTTATAGACGCCGAGTTCTATTTTGGTGTTGATTTTGCAGGGTTTGACCTCAGCAAGAGGAACTATCGCATCTTTGCATTGTCTGATTCGATAAAGGCTACTGTTGCATACTCCCTTGTGAGGCTTGGGGGTTACAAGAAAGGCATGAAGCTCTTGGATCCTTTTGCGCAGTCAGGCACTGTCGCTATAGAGGCTGCGTTATTCGCATCAAAGAAGCCTGTGAATTTCTATGGCAAGGACAGGTTTGCTTTCCTCAAGTTCCCTCAGCTGAAGGATTTTGATTTCGAGAAATTCTTTGCGAAGTACGACAAGTTTGACACAGAGCTGAATGGCATCACTGCTTCTGATTCCCAGCATAGGCATGTCAAGGCTGCTGAGAAGAATGCTAAGATTGCAGGGATGAATAAGCAGATCAATTTCACGAGGATGGAGGTGGAGTGGCTTGACACAAAGTTCGAGAAGGAATCCGTCGACAGGATAATATCCAATCCGCCTAAGATATCGCGTCTGCTGACAGAGAAGGGCATCCAGAAGATGTTCCAGGAATTGTTCTACACAGCTAACTTCATCCTGAAACCAGATGGCCGCATTGTTCTGCTGGTCAAGAACTACAAGCAGATCCTGAACCACGCTACAAGATACAACTTCGAGCTGAAAGCCAACTTCCAGCTCCAGCAAGGCAAAGAGGATTTCAGTATTCTTATATTTGAGAAGGAAGATAAATAAAAAAGTTTGTCGGACCGCAATAAGCCGCCTTCTGTCAGAGCCGAACATTAAGCAATAAGCCAATGCGATGCTCTGTTTTGACATTAAACTTAGCGTCTTAAAGACTTGCACAGACCAGGGCTAGCCGTTTAATCCCTTCCTCAAGGAATGTCAGGGGGTTAACTCATCCCAGTCACCCAGGACTTCGCACCCATCATCCTACCAAGAGGTGGTTTCGTTTCTGAGCTGTTGCCGCAGGTTTCCCTGCCCTGCTATCGCAGGTGGCCACAAAAGTGGGCGGACTTTCCTCAGTGGTTTAGGTATTGAACCCAAATCTCCGTTTGTCAAATTGCGGTCCTACCCAAAATATGAATGTAAGCGGATTTAAAAA
This sequence comes from Candidatus Woesearchaeota archaeon, assembly GCA_013331125.1. The sequence goes on from DUGW01000004.1 coordinate 3,684, forward strand.
CTTAACCCTTATCGTTAACTCCAAAACGTTTATAAACATCCGACTTCTCCTAACAATTATGGCAAGATCAAACAAGGTCAATCTTCCATCTGGTATGGGAGGTCTTACAAGCTATTTTGATGATTACAGTTCTCAGATAGAGCTTAAGCCAGGTCAT
>DUGW01000107.1 GCA_013331125.1 Candidatus Woesearchaeota archaeon
GGCGCTTACGGCAAGGATGCCAAGAAAGGCGCTGGCTATCGTGTCTCGAAGGGCAGTAAGCCGCTCCTTTCCTATCAGGGCTCTCCTGGTTATGGCAAGGGTGCAAATATGCCGTCTTACGGCAAGGGTAAGGGGAAATAGTTTCCCCTCTTCCCTATACTCCCAACAGTCCTGCATGCACCTGGTCTGACAGGAATACCTCTCTTGCTACGTCGTCGATGATGTAGTATACTTTCTTCTCCCTTATCTTGAACCTCTCTTCCAGCCTGTCTATGAATCCGTCGAGCTCTGATATGTCCCTGAATATCAGCTCTGCCAGAAAGTCGTAGCCGTTGTTGATCTTGTACACTGAGTTCACGTTCTGGTTCTTCAGCAGGTACTCTTTGATGTCTCCTCTGTCATCTTTGCTGTGCAGTCTCAATACCACTTGTGCCCTGCAGTTGAACCCGAGGCTCTTGAAGTCCAGTATGCACGTGTATTTCTTTATGATCCCTTTCTTTATCTTCTTCATCCTGTCATGCACCGTCGAGACAGGCATCTCTACGTCCCTTCCTATCTGGGACAGTGTCCTCCTGGAATCTTTCCGTAGTTGGGCCAGCAGGTCGAACTCTTTTTTGTCCATTGTAACACCTCCTTCCGGACAGTTCCTCTCGCTGTCCGATTACATTGTAATTATGCCTTACAAGACCTTATACTTTTTCTATAAGATATATATACTACCTTATAGTATAAGGTTTCAGAAAAGTTTATATATTGGACTTGCCTACTATATCCTATGAGACGGAAGGCCATAAAGCTGGCGAACAACACCTTGGTGATGTCTCTTCCCTCGTCATGGGTCAAGAGGACAAGGCTGAACAAGGGTGACGAGATAGATCTCCAGGAGTTCGAGAACAAGCTCATACTTTCTGTGAATAACACCTCTACAGAGGGGCGCATAACCGTTGACGTATCTGGGATGGATCCTATGGTGAAGCGTATGCTTGGCGCCCTCTATAAGTCAGGTTATGATGAGGTCAAGGTGAAGTTCTCTACGATAAAAGAGTTGAAGGCGGTCCAGGAGGTCATCCGTGAGGAGTTCTTGGGCTTTGAGGTTGTCGACCAGAAGAAGGATTGGCTTGTCTTCAGGAAGGTCTCGCACATAGAACCCAGGGAGTTCAGCACCATGATGCGTCGCATGTTCCTGATTATCCTTTCTATGGCTGACGATTCTCTCGATGCGATGAAGAAGAAGGATAAGGAGTGGCTTGAGGCGATCGCCCTGCATGACAAGGATGTGAACAAGATCGCTGATTTCTGCCGCCGTGTCCTGAACACTACAGGTGCTGAGGGTTATAAGAGGATACCGCCGGGTTATTTCATGGTCGAGCAGCTGGAGAAGATAGGTGACATGTACCGTGACATCTGCAAGCAGTGCGCTGTGAAACCCTTCGCGCCCTCTAAGGGTCTTGAGTCGATATACCGGGAGACCAACAGTTTCTTCAGGTCATTCTATGGGGTGTATTTCAATTTCGATCTCCTTGCCCTGCGCGATTTTGCCAGGCAGAGGTATAGGTTGCGTGAGGTCTTCGACGATGCTATCGGCTCTTTGCCTAAGAAGGAGGTCAAGATACTTTTCTTCCTGAACAATGTGGTCGAGAGCGCCTTTGATATGAATGGTCCTCTAATGGCTGTGAACCTCTAGTCCTTCGAGGCCTTCAAGCAGTCCCTCAAGTCTCTCATCTCTTGTTTGTGCAATCAGTCTGCTAACAGCCTCTTTTGCTTTCTCGATGTGGTACTTCTGTCTTTTGCTCTCCTCTTCAGGGTGCATTGTTATCGCCCTGTCTCTTGAGCAGTATCCTATCAGTTCGATATGCCTCTGCACCTGCGCATACCTGTAGCCAAGCATGAACTCTTCCCTGTCTATCTCTCTGCCGGAAAGCTTTTCTTTCACCTTGAGATATTCTTCTATGACATCTCTTCTCTCATCTTCTGTTATGTAATCTGATCCGAACTCAAGCAGGCTCACGAGGTCTATCTGGCATGGTGCGACCTTCAGCGTCTCGAAGTCTATCGCTATGAGGTTGTCTAGGTCGTCAAGTACGACGTTGCGTGGGTTGTGGTCCTTGTAATATTCCATCTCTAGCTGCAGCAGATGATCATTCACTGCTGCATGGCCTCTCACTATCCTGTCTCTTGAGTTGCCGTCTATCGCTAATCCTGTTTCCTCATTTGCGTATGTGAACAGGATATCCTTCACCCGTTGTGTGAAATGCTCTCCTGCAGGCCATTCCATCCGGGCTTCGATAGCCCCGTAGGTATCTTTTACTTTCTTATGGAAGAAATCATCATACCCTGCTTCTATCAACTCTTCGGCAGTCAGTCTCATGCAGTTGAATATGCTGTTGCCTGTTGTGTGTATCCTTGCAAGTAGTCTGGCAGCGTCCTTCAGCAGCCATCTCTTCCTCTCATCGTCATTGCCTTTCACCACATCCATGAGTGTCTCTGTCCCTGCAGTCCTCACCACCAGCAAAGGCGGTATCTCCTCATAAGCATCTCCGAGGACCTCTCTCATCTCTTCCGGTGTCCTGTATATCTCAGCGACTATCCTCTGCACGCTGTCGCCGAGCACATGTCTGAACGCCTTTGTGTTCGCCTTTTCGACGGCAAGTGTCCTGCTCTTGTTGTACTCTTTTATCAGTACAAACCCTGAGAGCGGATGGTTGTTCAGTCTGCTCACCTTGTTCCTGCTTTCGGTGTATATTTCTCTCTCCTTCCATTCGCTTTCATTGTTGAATCTGTTCAGCAGGGTTGCGTACACCAACACTGTCAGGTCGATATCGTCATGTGCCTCTGTGAAGTATGCTGTCAGCAGCATATTCTCTGTCCTTTTGTCTGTCTTGTGTGATAGTTCAAGTGCCTGGTTTCCTGCCAGCATCAGGTCTGCATTGAATGAATGGTATATTATTCCCTCTATGCTCAGTTCTTCTGCTGGTTTTTCTTGCCTGACTCCTTTGCCTTGATTATTGTATTCCACACACCCTTCTTCCATCACCCTTCCTATGACTTTCTCATCACTTGCTGGTATGAAGTATATCTGGCATACTGTCCTTCCTAGGAGATTTATCGCTTCTATCTCGAACCCTTCTTCGTACTGCTGCATTATCAGTCGATACCTGTCTGTTAGGTTTGATGGGTCTATCCTCAGTTTCTCTTCTAGAAGGTATTTCCTTCTCTGCCACCTGCCCTCTTCCTGCGCCCTCTGTACCTGTGGTTCGAGGAATCTATCATTCCATTCTCTTGCTTCTTCCTGCAGTCCTGGCAGAGCGTTCCATGTTAGTTTCAGCATCCCTATGTCTGGAGGTATCTCGTGCATGCTGCTTGTTTGTCGGATAAGAACTAAAAACATTTCTTTTGTCACATGATGGATACTACTCCAAAAACATTATATACCCCCTCTCATCAATCACGGTCATGCTCAAGGATTTCCTGCGGCCGAAAAAGAGAAGCGCTCTCAGACCTAGGAAGGAGACTGAGGCGAAGTCAGTCCCTGCCAAGAGGTTCAATGAGATGATTGACTATTACACCAGGGAGCTCCAGTCGAGACTGAAGGAGATCGAGCGTCTGAAGACAGAGAATGATATGCTCATCAGGTCTTCCATCAAGGCTGCTTCAAGGTCTGACCAGTTCTCTGAGCAGTCGCGGAAGCTCTCTGAAGAGGTGAGGGTCCTGCAGGGCAGATTGAGAGATAAGAGAAGTTGATGATTCGGGGGGATTTTTTATGAGATGGTACCAGAAAGCTCTTGATTGGTTAGGGGAGAATCTTATGAGTCAGAGAGAGGCTTATTTCGCTGCTGTCCAAAGACCGGATACTACGATGGGTGGCAGGCGTGAAGGTATCGGCATGTTCATGGGTGAGATGGTGTTCTCTGGAGCAAGATGGTGTTATGAGAGGATGAAAGGGGAGCCTAAAGGCGGTCCTGCTCCTGCAGAAGGTCTTGATGCTTCTGTCGCATCTGCTTATGAGAAGACCGTGAAAAGATGATATTTTTCCTTCTTTGTCATCAGCCTTTGCAGGGTATTCAATAACATTTATATATCATTTTTCTTCTGGTTCCTGGAAAAGAGGTGTGAATTTGGTTGTGGAGAATGCGACTGTCATGTTGGCTGGTTCTATCAACCAGACTGCCCCTTCTTTCATCGATGCTCCTCTCGCTTACGCGAAGGATACATTGATACCTCGCATCACTGACATGATGGTTGCTCCTGCTGATAATCCTGATGCTCTCTGGACCTTGGGTCCTATGATGCTTTCTCTTGTCCTGATGCAGCTCTATTTCGGGCGTAACAAGGATGAGGATCTCGGCTGGAACACTGCTTTCGGTAATTCCATCGCTCTCACTTTCATCTCGGTCTCTCTGCTCCGGGGGCTTTTCCTCCTCTCCGGCGAGACTGATATCATGATGTTCCTCACCTCGATATTCCATTGGGACAACACCAAGATTATCGTGATTGTCCTGCTTTTTGCCTATGGTATGCTTCTTGCAGCCATCAGTTTCTTCCACTGGATCCCTGAGAAGCTTGCCTTCTTCATGATGAATGGCATATCGATCAACGTGACTGCTTACGTCGTGATTGTCCTTGTCAATTCTGAGAACATCCCGCTTGATTGGCACACGGTCTTTGCCGGTATGCTGATATTTGTCGGTGTCTATTCTGTGTTCGCGATATTCCGTTCTATCGTCCCTTCATCTCTCAACTCTAAGATCAAGCTCTGGCAGCGTAAGAAGTTCATCCTTGATGTCAAGGTCCGTGTCTGTGAGCGCAAGGCGCGTGAGGCAAACAGTGATGAGAAGAAGGCCAAGTTCAACAGGAAGGCCAGGGATTACAAGGTCCGTGCTGATGCCTGTCAGAAAGTCATCGACGACCTGAAGAAAGAGCTCTGATTTTTCTGGGCGTTTGTTCCTTATCTCAGTCATGACCTATCCATATCTTCTCTCCTTCCTCGCCCAGCGACGAGAGTGGTTTTGTCATGCCTTGGTCTGACCTGTTGGCGAGGAGGAGTATGTCTGGGCTTTTCAGGTCTCCTTCTATGAACAGTCTTCTTATCTGTTCGAGCGAGAACAGTCCGCATCCCCATACGTCCTGGTGCAGGACGCGTCTGCTCTTCGGTGTCAGCTCTCCGACGTAGACTGCCTTGAATACCATCCTTTCGTTCTTGCTTATCCTCTGCATCAGTCCTATGAGTTCTGTGGCTTTTGCCTCCAGTCCTGTCTCTTCCCTGAACTCCCTTTCTGCGCACGTCATGAAGTCCTCGTCCTCTATCCCGCCTCCTGGCAGGTCCCATTTGAACCTGTCTATCCTCTTGTCTCCGCTTCCTCTCTTCTTCTCCTGTACCAGCAGGTAATGCGCTTCTTCTCTGACAAGCATCGACGAGGCGCCGATTATCGGTATCTTTTTCCCTCTCATCATTGTGTATGGCATCTTTCTTGCTTTGCCTCTGTCCTGGAACTCTGCGACTGGATAGTTCCTGCCTAGTATCCTTGCGTGATTGTCAAGGATTGTTATCCTGAAATCTGTGTTTCTTGTGAGTGGTGGGATGTAGAGTATTCCCTGTTCTTCGCACTCCCTTCTCAGCTCTTGTTCGTATTCTGTCTTTCTCCTCTCAAGGTTGCTTTTCCATTCTGGGCATCTCCTCTCTGGTGTCTGTGTGCAGTATGTGGACATGTCTGATGTCAGCACTCTGTTGAGGTAGACGGGATTTTTGTCACTCACCTGTTCGCCTTTATCCACACACCTCATCCTGCAATAATGGAAGAATTCTCCTTTTGCCCTCAGCAGATCGCATCTGTCTACTGCCTCGGATAGGACTTGTTTCGTCAGCTCCCTTTCTCCTGGTGGGACCGTGTCATCGAACTTCTCTACCTTTTCCCAAGAACTCTGGTAACTCATCTCAGCCCTCAGCACCCGTGTTTATATGCCTATGGTAGGTATACCAGAATTATAAACCTTCTCTTCCCGTTATCTCTCATAAAAACAAAACTTTATAAACAATGTAGACCAAGGGTTTCTGTATAATCATTATTGCTAAAGGAGGTTGATTTTCATGGGTGACGATTTTGATGAGAGGTCCATTGAGCGGGATATGAAAGATCTCGGTTATGATGCTAAGAGAGGGGCTATTGGTGTGCTTGCCAAGCTTCAGAAGCAGCTTATCGAGGCGCGTAACATATTGGGTCTTCAGATTGTCTCTTCTCTTAAGCCTTGTTATAGGACTTATCGTATGATGGGCACCAGTGCCTTGTTTTCTGTGAGGAACAAAGAGGCTGCCAAGAAGCATATGATGATCTTTAGCAAGGTGCTAGACGCGCTGACCAATGAGAATGCCAAGATCATTGAGATGGTGAGGAAGCATAAGCTTGAGGGTTTTTCTTCTATCCAGCAGATCGAGTCCAATGCTGCGATGATCATCAATGAAGTACGTGGTGATGTGACTAAGTTTGTTCAGGGCATCAACTCTGGCCGTTGGGGTGATGATGAAGGGAAGGCGATTGATGAGATTGAGTCTTGGTATCGTCATTTCGATAACAATGTCCATACTCTGCTTGTTGCTCATATACCTGATATGAAATATCTGATCGATCATGGCAGCGGGGTTCCTAAACCTGATTTTGATGGGGCTAGGAAGCGTATTGGTCATGCGTTATAATCGCAATCTTTAAATATTCCATTCTCTTCCTTTTTATTGCTTGTAAGTAGTTATTTTCCGGAAGGATTTCGGGTTTTCAGCCTTTGTGCTGGTCATTCGCGATTATTTGAGGTTTCAGGGGGTTAAACTGTGGTTTTCACAAGTGATGAGAGAGATGCACACCGTTCTCTGCACGAGATTTCTCAGGAGACCCAGCAGGCTTTCTCTCAGGCACGTGCAAAAGCTGCTTTGGTGGCTGATGTGATGCTTTCTTTCGAGGTTGATCAGGTTGCCGGAGAGCGCGTTTTCTCGCTTAGGCGCCGTAATATCAATTATTTCACTGAATCTGACGGAACCAGGTTTGATATGACTGAATACAATGGGATTAAGGTGCCGGAATCCGTTATTATCGGTTCTACTCCGTTTTTAGGAGTTTTGGTTGCTTCTGCAGGTTTTGCTGATTCTGTCAAAAAACCTACCAATGGTGATGTGATCCTCATGGGTGATGGCTTTGTCAGACGTGATGGTTTTGTCGATTCTGTCAGGGCTTTGTTCGATATCATCCATCAGTATGAGGCCATGCCTTTTGACATCTCTGTCTTCTATCCTACTGCTGAACCCCGCACTACGCGTGTCAGTATCTCAGGTCTTGACATCTTGAGGGATAGTTCAGTCCACGGACGTGACTCAATCCCTTCTGTCTATAAGACTGGACGCTCGAGGATGTGTGTCGGTCTCAATTATTCAGATGGTGGTGCTGTCATCCTCGCTGCTGGCTGTGCGCCTGAAAAGGATTTTTATCTCGGCGGCAGACGACCTCTTGAGAATCTTGTGCATCTGCCCAGGAGATGAGTTCTTCGCTTTTCGTCTTTGCTGTCAAGCGCTTCCGCTTCCCGAGCGAAATGATTATATATCTTGATTGGCCAGTTCTTCTGAAAGATAAATCTATGGTCAAAAGAAGGTGATATCATGACTGGTAGTGTCGAGGCAGAGTTCAGGAAATTGAGCAGAGGTGTTGATGATGAGCTTGAAGCGGCTCATGAGTTCTGGAAGTTCCTGCGTGCGGCTCAGGCCAAGGCTCAGGATCTTTTCATGCGTCTCAAGAAAGCCCGAGGTGAATATGATGACTTGGGTAAGGACCTGTCTAAGGTCTATGGCATGATCAACAAGATGGATGTCTTCGTAGGAAAACCCCTGGAAGAGATGCATTCTTATGTCGAAGATATGATATCGAAAGTTGAGAAGTACGACAAGGAATTCCTCAAAGGTGGCAGGGCCGAGATTGATATCAAGAATGTGCTCACTTTCTTGAACAAGGTTAAGGACAGCAAGACCCAACAGGAAGCTCTTGATAACGCCGCTGAGGTGAACAAGCATTTCTCTCTTCTGGATACGACCCTGAAATACTGGCTTATTGCAGCAGAGGCAGAGGTCAGGAAGCACTCTAAGCGCGTCATGGAATTCAACCCTCTCTTCACCGAGATATATGATAATAGCTCTAAGGGTCAGATTGAGGCCATGGAACAGAGCGTATGGAATAAGGCCCATGGCAAATAGGCTTATGGCATCGGTCTGAGCAACTGAGCGACGAAACATTTATAAATGGTTTTTTGTTCCTTTCTGTCAGTGGTAATTATGGTTGGGATTGTAGGATTGACAGAAAAAACACAAGAGCGGCCTCTTCTCATTTCTGATGTCTTGGAGATATCTGATTTCATGGCCGTAGACAGCACTGAACTGGAGGCAGTGGAAGCTCATATACATATTGAGCGCGTGGATGAGCATGGCCGGAACATCCAGACCCTTGAAAGGTCTTGTGGACTGAGGCTTTCCCCTTTTGATCCTGCCACTGGTCATTCTTATGTCCGTGATCTTTACTTCTTGAGTCTTCTCTGTATGCCTGGCGGGGACGTGTTCAGACTTGATCGCCCTATCGCTGATATGATGAGGTCTTTCAGGTATACAGGTCCTCCTCGTATCGACGGTGATGGCAGGATATATCAGGATAAGGCTGGTGATGCTCTTGTCCCTGGCACCCGTTACGCAAGGTTCATGCTAGAATCTCAGATTGTTGCCCAGTACAGGAGGATCAGGGATGTTCTNNATATGGACCGCATGGTCCGTGATGTTGAGATTGAGGAGCAAAGGAGGGGTTGGCGGTCAGACCCTGCTAAGACCCAGAACATCTTCCCGTCCAATTGTCTTGAAGGGCGGTCAAGGTAGGACCTCATAAGGATTAGGTAATTTTTTAAACTTGCTTCTTAACTGCATTTTCATGAGACACATCCCATCAGGCCTCTGTCAGCTTGGCTGGATCAGCTGTTTCGGCTGCTGTGGCCATAACTTCAAGGACAAGGAGACCATAGCCAAGGCTATAACCAAGAACACTCTTGAGTTCCATCATCATCGGCGTAACAACAAGTCTCTCGTCGAGTTCATGAACCGCCACAAGGATCTCCGTCTGGCTGGGATATGCCGTAATCTCGTATATGATCACAAGAACGGCTCTATCTTCTGCCCTCTCCATCCTGAACAGAACAAGGGCAAGGATCACCGCATCGACCATCATTATTGCGACATACTTCACGTCTGTAAGACTGCCTTCTTCTATGACCTGTGGGACGACAAGATGAAGAAGGACTTCATAGGTTTCCTGAGGGGCAAGAAGAAAGAAGGCAGGCTTGATTGGCACTCTTACTCTGTTGGTATGGCTAATGATAGTCTTCTGGAGGAGTTTGAGGGTCTTAAATGGGACTAAGCGGGATTGAGTAGGACTGAGCCTTTCCGGGTAGATCAGGGTAAAATGTTTTGTTGAGTGCGAATATGGCCCAGATGATTGATGATGCGAAACTGCTCTCGTCTGTAAGACGTGTGCTGAAGAAGAATGTCCCTCACGAGGACAAGATGCTTCTTTTCAGTAGGTTGCAGAACAACAGGACCCCTAATGTCCAGTATCTGCTCGACATGTTCATAAACCATGAAAGGCTTCTTGGCCGTAAGAAAGGTCTCGACGCTGCTGACATCCTTACCACTATCCAGAATTTCATCCCTGAACAGGTATGGCTCATCGAGTATCAGGCCTATCTCTATTCGAGGTATGCCTATCATGACATCGCTTCTGGTGCTATCCAGAAGGCCCATGATATCTTCACCCAGCGTCTCAACTGGAAGGATGAGGATGCCTGGTTCCGTATCGGTACGATCCTGAAGAAGCATAGGGGTTATGGCTTTGCTGCCCAGTGCTTCACCAATGCCGGAAGGCCCGAAGTTGCTGCCCGTATGCTCAAGTCCCAGAAGAAGTTCCAGCAGGCAGGTTGGTATTTCGAGCAGGCGCGTCTCTGGAAGGAGGCTGCCCTTGCTTACCGTCGTGATAAGCTGTTCGACAAGGCTGGTGATTGCTTTGCAGAGNNCACGGCGGAGGTCCCCGGTTCGAGTCCGGGCAGGCCCATCGTTTGTTTTCCCCATGAGGGGGTGCCGGAGCGGTCAAACGGGACAGGCTTAGGTAAGTCAGGTGTGATGAGCTCCTCGGAGCGATGACTTTAAGACACCTGTTGGCTTAGTGCCTACTAGGGTTCAAATCCCTACTCCCTCATTTTTTTCTTTCTTGGTGAGTTCTGAACGTAGTGAGGAACTCGCCTAAGGGTTGATAAGGGCATTGCCCTTATGCCTGCCCAGGGTTCAAATCCCTACTCCCTCATTTTTTTCTTTTTTAAATCTGCATATGCCTAATTTTGACCCTTGTTTAGCGTTATAAGTAAAAAAATTATTAAAAACACTTATATACTCCTCTTAATACTACTATATTAAAGTAAAAAAGAATAAAAAACAACACACTTTTTACTGGTGTGTGGTGTAAGACAGCTTACCATACAGCAACGAGGCAATTCAACACGGAGGAAGAAAATGGTAGCTGAGAGAGATGTTATGTACCACGAGAGGGTACTTGGAATAAATTTTGGAGAACCTGATATGGTTCCCGCGATAGAGGATGCAGAGGCTAAGCCGGCCTACAGATCTTTCATGGGGCGAGGCTCCTTGGATGATGAGATAGACTATTTTAGTTCTAATGAAGCATCAGGTGTTAAGGTCTACGACTGTGAAGGTACTGCGCTTTATGTCCAGGAGCTTCCAGACGATGTGAGGGTCATCGACCGCGCCGAGGCTATGCGTCTCGTCGACGATTATAGGTCGATGGTTGACATGGTTGGACACGGGACAGTGGACTCTTTGCACGCAGCGACCCGGATCGCCCAGGAGTATTTTCCGCAGCATGTGGGAAGTATTGTGGACGCTCTTTGTAGTGCCTACACTTCTGAACGGCTTGAGAATCTGATTTCAGATGGCTCTTTGGAGTCGCTTGATGCTGCTGTCGCCCACGCGAAGATCTATGTTCAGGAAAGGGTCACCGAGGCAGAGGATGCTCGTGAACAGCAGGTCTTTGCTCTTGAGGACGATGATCAGTTCTGGATGGCAGCCAGTGGTGGTTACCACGACCGCGCTGTCAGGGGTTATGAGCCGGATCCTGCTCCTGACTTTGACCCAGCGACTGATTTGTAAGGACAAACCACAATCCTTATAAACGAATTATTTTTCCTTATTTTTTGATAAAACATGGCAATATCGCAATACAAGTCTAGGAAAAGCCCGACAGGGTCCAGATACAAGCGTTATAGGAAAAAGACGAAGCATGAGCTGGGTTCTTCACCTACTCTGACCAAAGTGGGCGGACATAGGAAAAAGAAGCTCAGGATTCTCGGTGGGAACGTAAAAAGCCGTGTTTTGTTCGCTGAGATTGTCAATTTGACAGACCCTAAGACCAGGAAGACAACTAAAGTGAAGCTTTTGAGTGTGACTGGCAATACTGCTAACCGTTATTTTGTCAGGCGAAACATAATAACTAAGGGTTGCATAATCAAGACTGATAAGGGCGAGGCTAGAGTCACTTCAAGGCCTGGTCAGGAAGGGACTATCAACGCAGTCCTCATCGGATAGATATTTCTTGTTTGATGGCTTTCAGTTAAGAGAATCAGCTTAAGCTATTTTGTCAGTTGGTCGTTGTGCTCGTTGTCAGGGTCTTTTCCTGCAGTGCCTTCATGTTGAACTTCAGCGGTTCATTGTCTGGGAATCTCTCTATGTACTTCTCCAGGATCTGTCTTGCCACATCATATTTTCCTGTCTTCATGTATAGCACTGCCAGATTGTTCGCTGCGCTTGGTTCATCTGGTCTCATCCTTAGGCTTGTGTTGAAGCTCTTGATCGCTTCCAGGATATCTCCTCTCTTCAGGTGGCATTGTGCTATCTCTGAGTGGATCAGTCCGTATTTTGGGTTCTTTTCCGCGACCTTGCTGTAATAATTTAGTGCTGTGTCATATTCCTCATTGTCGAAGAATATGTTCCCTGCCTGGAACAGGTATCTTATGTTGTTCGGGTCGTCCTTCAGCTGCTTTACCATTATGTCTGTGTAATGCTTTATCTTGTCAAGGTAGAATTCCATGCCTTTCAGAGCTGCGAAGTGGTGCAGCACTACGCCTGAATCTATTATCTTGCCTTTGTTCTCCCTTATTGAGTCCTCGACGAGCTCATGCACCCTGTGCCTGAACCTTATCTTTGGGCTGTTCTTGAACAGCCTGACCAGCATGCTTGATTTGTGGTCTGTGTAGTTCTTCATGTCGAACCGTTTCTTGAGTGGCACGTATCTTGTCCTGTCCTGGAGTCTGTATGTCCTCTGGTCCAGCTTGAACCCGACTATCTGCATCTTGTCATATAGCGGGTCATTGACTGTCTCTTTTATTCTCTGGATTCCTTCTTCTGACAGCTCCTCGTCTGGGTCTATCACGAATATCCAGTCTTTTGTCGCCAGCTCCAATGACCTGTTCCTTGCTGCTGAGAAGTCTTCGCACCATCTGAAGAGCTCGACCTTTGCCCCGAACTCGCGGGCTATCCTCTCTGTCCCGTCGCTTGACCTGTTATCTATGACTACGATGATCTCGTCTGCTATCTCTTTTATGTTCTCGAGGCATTGCTTCAGGAAATGCTCCTCGTCCTTGGCGATCATGCATACGCTTATTGTTTTCTTTGTCATCTTACCGGTTGATTTTTTCGGCTTCTTCTTGAGGTCTGCCTTAAGCGCTCCCCCATTCCGCGGAAAAAATTCTCTGTTAAAAAGCTTTGTATATAATACTTAAACAAAATAGTCATTGCATCTTGCCGGTCTATCGTAATTCTGTAACTTTTATATCGCGTTGATACCACATTCCTATTATTTTAGCCGTTGTTTTTGCAGGATTCCTTCACTGGATTCCAACAGCACAGGCCTTGTATTGCCTTTTTAGCCCCTCAATCACAACATTTAAATAGGGGGGATAAATCCTTCAGAAGGTTTTTCCTTTGAAAGGAGGGTGTAATATGGAAACTTCAAGACCATTGGATGCTTTGAATGTCTCTCGTAATAAGAGAGTCCTCATAGAGCTCAAGAACAAGACTCAGATCATTGGCACGCTTAAGGCTTTTGACATACACATCAACATTGTTTTGGATGACGCTGAAGAGAGGGAGAATGGCGAGCTGAAGAGGAAGCTCGGGAATGTGTTTGTGCGTGGCGACACCATAATCCTGGTTTCACCAGCTCAGTGATTCTCAGGGATCATAGATGATCAGAATCGATGGAATCATAGACGATTATTAGACGTGATGCATTATGACGAAAGGAACTGCTTCGATGGGTAGGAAATCTGGAAAGAAGACCCACATATACTGCAGGAGATGCGGCAATCATACTTTTCATAAGAGTAAGAAGGTCTGCTCCAGCTGCGGTTATGGAAAATCTGCTAGGCTCAGGTCTTATACCTGGCAGAAGCAGAAATGATCTGCTGAAGACAAGCAGATATGCTGCCTAAAACGCAGAAATGGTGATATTTCTACGCTATTTTCTTGTTTTTTCTTTTGTTCTAAAAGGCGGACTCGTTATTTTTAACAATTCCAGGCCCTTATACAACTAAACCAGAATCATTGTTCTTAAGCCGTCTTCCTTTCGAATTCGTAGGTTTCACCAGGGATGACCCATCAAAACTGCTTTACTATTCGCCAATGGTGAAACCCTCAAATTGCCGAATTCCCGTGCCAAAACCCCGGATGCAATTCTGCCGGGTTTCTCGTCGTAATACCTTACGAAAACTTTATAAACAAATTCCGCAATCGTTCTCCTTAACGAGAATAGACTATCAACTACAACTGACGACGTATTAAGTGACAACGAAGACGACAGGGACACACGGACATAACCCCATAAAGAGGTGTAAGATTTCTTTACACCGCGAACAACCTTAAAACAACACAAACAAAAAACCTAGCCAAACACATGGAGGTGTTTAGGTAAATGAACGTAAAGAAAGCGATTAAGAGGGTTGTTGCCTTAGGTGTTGGTGTTTCTATGTTAGGAGCAACACTTCTAGGTGCAACTGCTTATGACCTTGGAAGTTATCCATCACCATTCGTCAAGGATGGTATGTTTAACGGTCTGATGGTCGTGGGCGACGATGCAGCACCAGCCGATATTATTGGTGTGACAGACATTGCTATGAGCTTGCAGTACAGCTCAACAGTCAAGGAGACTATCAAGGTTTCCGGCGACTCTGGCGTCAGCCTGGGTGGCGATTCTGTCAAGATCCAGAGGTCTGGTGACTCATTGGAGCTGAACGAATGGCTCGGTGATGTCATGGAGACAGTTGACTCCGGTGACGCTGAGGCTCTGAAGAGCTTTACCGTGTCCAATGACAAGGGAACTACTGATGTCAATCAGTATCTGAGGTTCGCCTGGGGCCCATTGGCTTTGCCTAATGATGGTGCCTATGCTAAGGCGATGTATACCAAGGATGATGATGACAATGTTGGTGATTTCCTTTGGTTCAAGGATGGCGAAGAGGCTTTCAAGTATGAGATGGAGTTCGTTGAGGGCTTTGAGTCTGATGTCGACCAGACAGATGATTCTTTGGAAGACCTTGAGGACGAGACTCTCCACATCTTGGGCGAAGATTTCGCTGTTGTGTCATCTCATATCTCTGAGACCACAGGAAAGATCACTCTTGACTTGATGGGCGGAGCGATCCACGATACCATTGAGGAGGGTGAGACCAAGACATACACTTTGAAAGGCAAGGAGTATGAGGTCACTGCTTTGATCATCTCTGATTGGGCTGGTGCTGTTGGCAGCGCTAAGGTTAAGCTCAAGGTTAACGGCGAAGTTACCAAGGAGATGAGTGAAGGCTCTACTGAGATCCTGAACGATGGAACAACTATCGGTATCAGGGAAGTCTTGCCTAACGAGGCTGGAGAGACTGCTGGAGGAGATATCCTTGAGTTCTATCTTGGC
>DUGW01000096.1 GCA_013331125.1 Candidatus Woesearchaeota archaeon
TCATCACCTGTGTCTGTGAGGACCCTTGCAAGGTGTCTCCCTTCGGTAAGGACCACATCGCGTCTTGTGAATGCCTCTGTTCCTCCCGAACTTATGTCTGTGCGGGGTGAGGTTGCCTTGAGCACATCATCTATGTATAATTGGGTGGTGAAAGAACCAGGGTAACCATCACTTCCTGTGTTTTTGACTATGAAGTCGATGTCAAACGGTTCGCCTGCAATCGGGAATTGGATGGAGGGTGTTATGCTTTCGAGGATTAGGTCGTATTCAGGCAGCTCAGGAGCAACAACATCGATGTATAATGTCCGTTCGTTGTTATACTCATTGGTCTCAGAAACCTCATTCGATGAATCTGTGATTATCCTTATAAGATGCCTTCCTTCTGTGAGTGGAACGTTGTATTTTGTGAACATTTCTGTTCCTCCCGCGCTTATGTCTGTGCGAGGCACGCTTGAGTCTATATTTCCGTCGATGTACATTGTTGTCCTGAAGGATCCTGTGTATCTGTCCTGTCCGTTGTTTCTCACGACATAGTCTATATTGAAAGGCACTCCTGCTGTAGGAAACTGTATGGATGGGGTTATTCGTTCAACTACAAGATCGTATTGTGGTGGCGCTGGTGCCGAGACGCTTATGTATATCGTCTTCTCGTTGTTGCCTTCATTAGTTTCATCTGCCTGGTTTGAGGAATCGGCGACAACCCTTATGGAGTGGCTGCCTGCAGAAAGCTGGACACCATATTTGGTGAATGATTGGGTCGTGCCTGAATTGAATGATCCTGAGCGGGTTATAGTTCCCTTGTTCACGCCGTCGATATAGAGGGTGGTGCCGAAACTGCCGTAGAAATCATCAGGCCCGTTGTTTCTCACATCATAGTTGATGTTGAATGAGTCTTCTGTTGTAGGGTTTGAGATGGTGGGCTGTATGCTGCCTACAACAAAGTCATACCTGTCTGGTTCAGGTGCTACTTCAAGTCTGGTCGCAATATAGTGTCTATAATAATCACTCCACTGGTTGTAATCGCCCCAGACCTTTGTATAATAGTATCCTGGCTGGACATCTATCACGCATGTCTCGTCTAGACCTGTGCCTCTGCCTGAAAGGCATACGCGTTGACTGCATGAGCTGTAGACAGCAAGACTGTAATCCTTGCTGGATGGGACATCGAGCGTGACAGTTAGTCTTCCAGGGGAGGAAACATACCATTTTCCCCAGTCAATATCCCCTTGAGGATTGATGAGGCCGTGGTTACTTGTGCCCACAGTCATGGTGCTTGCGCCAGAACACACATCATTCGCATCTGCTAATGCGAAAGAAGAGCACAATACAAAAAACATAATACATATCATGAGAATGTTTGTTTTTTTCATTTTATTACCTCCCATCCTGGTTAAGTTTTAACCCTCATCGATGATGTTTCCTGCGCTCCATTCAATGTCAATAGGGTCGAAGTATGATTCGAAGATGATGTAATACTCGGATCTGATGCCGCTCTCCTTGTATTTCTTTGAGAATGTGCACTTTATTGTTGCATAGCAGTGATCTATGTCGTATGCAATGCATTTGCCCCTGACTATTTCCTCTTCATCCTCATAGCTGTCTGCGTTGGCCCACTTGAATTGTCTTAAGGCGAGATTCCTGCTTGTTCTGAGCTCTGGATCTCGGTTTATACCCTGGCACATCTCCTCGACCATGCTGTTTCTCTGGTAATCAACTGCTTGTGCTTGTACATGCCTTTCTTTTTTGCAGGACTGCAAACCGCCTGCAGCAAGACCTATTGCCATTGCAATGCCGGCAATCTTCAGCTTATTGCTAACGCTATTTCCTTTCATTTTCTTTCCTCCGTGAATCGAAAAAAAGGACCTGCGACTGGGCTCTGTGTCTACTAGTCGGCCTTCTATTACAATCAAGCCTGTAGATGTAGATACAGACTTGCCCCGTAGATCCTCTTTTTCGTAGACACAGAGCGCACCTGTGTGGTGTGCAGTTCCTAAAAGATTTTTAATCTCTAAAATTTCTGCGATAACCGGATCTCCGCCAAAGTTTTTTCAGGAATCTTTTAGCCCTGCCATATTTGCTGCCGTAATTTGAAGTACTGTGGTGGTTGACAGAGCATTCCAGTTTCGAATAATCACCTTGCTGAGGCACTGGATTGCATGCATTGTTGTAGTAATGCCTGCTGATATCATCCGCATACACAGGAGTTGTTGCTGTCAGTGCAGCAGCCATTACGATTGTGCTAAGGTACTTCATCTTCACTTGGTGTATTTGTTCCAGATCCTTTTTCCAGCTCTCTTTGCTGCGTTATAGTCATCAACAAGGTCAGGCTCGACTTTCCTTACCTTCCTTTTGATCTGTCTGCCCTTCTTATCGAGCCATCGCTTGAACCTTCCGTACTTGTTGTCCTTTCCGATAAAGCCAGGGTGGCCTGGTTCATACCTGCCTTTCCTGTCCTTAAGCTCTATCTCAACATCCTTTACGCAGTCCTCAATGCTTCCCTCAGGGCCTTTAGGGCATAATCCGCGGTATATCAGTGCAGGGTTAGGCTTATGGTCCTTGCCATAGACAACATCCTGCGATGGGGATGCATTAGCGATTCCTGGTACAGCGTATAATACTGCAGCTAAAGCTATTTCCTTTACATATTTCATCTTCCCAACCTCCTAGAACTGGACTTTTTGGTTCTCAGGGTCTTTTTCA
>DUGW01000135.1 GCA_013331125.1 Candidatus Woesearchaeota archaeon
GCAAGAGGACCTATCCAGCTGCTGACAAGACAGCCTACAGAAGGAAGGGCCAAAGAAGGAGGCCTCAGGCTGGGAGAGATGGAGAAGGACACATTCGTAGCGCACGGCGCAAGCCTGTTGCTGAAAGAAAGGTTCGACTCAGACAAGACAATGGTACCAGTTTGCGAGAGCTGCGGCATAATCGCGGTCTACAACGAGTTCAAGAACAAATCATACTGCCCGATATGCGGCGAGAACGTAGAGATAAACAATGTAGAGATATCATACGCATTCAAGCTCATGCTTGACGAATTCAAATCACTGGGGATATACCCTAAGATGAAGCTGGAGAGCAAGTACTAAAATGGTAGAAGAAGGCCCACAACAACAGCAGTACACCTACAAGAAGGTGAAGAGCCTGGTATTCGGAGTGCTTAGCCCTAAGATGGTGAAGCAGATGGCATCAGCCAAGGTCGTAACACCAGAGCTCTACGACAAAGAAGGATACCCTGTCGACGGCGGACTGATGGACACAAGACTGGGCGTCATAGACCCAGGACTCAGGTGCAGGACATGCGGAGCAAAGCTCAAGGAATGCCCAGGACACTTCGGATACATAGAGCTCGCAAGGCCAGTGATACACATCAACTATGTCAGCCTGATACACGTCCTCATGAGGAGCACATGCCGCGAATGCGGAAAGGTGATGATCACAAAGTCAAGGAAAGACAAGATGTTCGCAGACATCGAGAGGATCAAGAAAGAAGGGACACCTGAAGACGAGAGGACGATCGTCAAGGAGTTCATCAAGGAGATGGCATCACAGAACAAATGCCCATACTGCAAATCAAGACAGCAGAAGATCATAATCGAGAAGCCGACCACATACCTCGAGAACGACAAGAGACTCAGTCCGATAGAGATCAGGACAAGGCTCGAGAGGGTCAGCGAGGAAGACTACCCGCTGTTCGGACTCAAGAAGGAGTTCGTCAGGCCGGAATGGCTCGTGCTGACAGTGCTACCGATACCGCCGGTGACGATGAGACCGTCGATCACGCTGGAATCAGGAGAGAGGTCAGAGGACGACCTGACACACAAGCTGGGAGACATAGTCAGGATCAACCAGAGACTGTTCGAGAACATAAACGCAGGAGCGCCAGAGATAATCATCGAGGACCTATGGGACCTGCTGCAGTACCACGTGACCACATTCTTCGACAACAACGTGGCACAGCTGCCGCCGGCAAGACACAGGTCAGGACAGCCGCTCAAGACGATCACAGAGAGGATAAAGAGCAAAGAAGGAAGGATAAGGCACAACCTTGCAGGAAAGAGGACAAACTTCTCGGCGAGGACAGTGATCAGCCCAGACCCATTCATCAAGCTCAACGAGGTAGGTGTACCGAAAGTGGTGGCCATGAAGCTCACAGTCCCTGAAAGGGTGACAGAGTGGAACATAGAATACCTCAAGACATTCGTCGAGAAAGGACCGAAGGCATACCCAGGAGCAAACTACGTGCTCAGGCCAGACGGGAAGAAGAAAAGGATAACAGACGACATGAAAGAGCAGATACTCGAAGAGCTCCAGCCAGGATACCAGGTGGAAAGACACCTCATGGACGGAGACATAGCGATATTCAACAGGCAGCCATCACTGCACAGGATGAGCATGATGTGCCACGAGGTAAAGGTGCTGCCGTTCAACACATTCAGGCTGAACCCTGCAGTGTGCAACCCATACAACGCAGACTTCGACGGAGACNNAGGGCAGAGGCAGAGATACTCATGAAGGTACAGACCCAGATCATCTCCGCAGGATACGGACTCAGCGTGATAGGAGGCATAGACGAGGGAATCAGCGGAAACTATATACTCACAAAACTGCTGGCACTGCCAAGGCAGAGAGCCATCGACGTGCTGATGACAGCAGGAGTCGAAGACCTCTCAGTCATACCTGACAAGGAAGTGCTGACAGGGAAAGAGATATTCAGCTGCATACTGCCAGAGGACCTTGACTTCAACGGCAAGGACAAGAGGGGAGCAGATTTCACGATAAAGAAAGGGGTCCTGGTCGAAGGCGTCGTGGACGCAGCCAACATAGGAAAAGGCTCAGGAATACTGCTCAGGCACATACACAAGAAGTACGGAGCAGAGGCAGCAGCAGAGTTCATCGCGAAGATGTTAAGGCTGGGCATAGGGGTGGTCAGGGAATACGGACACTCAGCAGGTNNACACAGACCTGCCACAGGACGCCCAGGACAAGATCAAGGAGACACTCGACGATGCAGAGAAGAAGGTGGACCAGCTCATCGACCAGTTCCACAAAGGAGACCTGGAGACATTCCCAGGAAAGACGATGGCAGAGACACTCGAGCTGAAGATACTGGAGACACTCAACAAGGCAAGGAACATAACAGGAGAGGTCGTGAACGAATACTCAAAGAAAGAGACAGCGACCATCGTGATGAGCAGGTCAGGAGCGAAAGGAAAACCGCTCAACCTGGCACAGATGGCAGCATGCGTAGGACAACAGGCGATGAGAGGAGGAAGGATCACCACAGGATACAAGGGAAGGACCCTGCCTCACTTCAAGAAAGGCGACCTGGGATCAAGCGCACACGGATTCATAAGGCACGGCTTCAAGCAGGGACTGACACCTTCAGAGTTCTTCTTCATGGGCATGACAGGAAGGGACAGCCTGATGGATACCGCCCTGAGAACACCTAAGTCAGGATACCTGTACAGGAGATTGGCGAACGCGCTCCAGGACCTGAGGGTCGAGTACGACGACACAGTCAGGGACGCAAGCAAGAAGATAGTCCAGTTCAAGTACGGAGACGACGGAATAGACGTGTCAAAATCAGAGAAAGGGACGATCAACATCAAGAGGATCATAAGCGAGGCCTGAGAGAAGAGGCTCCAAGAGGATAAAAATGGTCGAAGCAACACTCAAGTCATTCAAAGGGAAGATACCNNCTCATAGAGGAAGTCAGGGCAAACCTTCCGCCTAAGATAACACCTGAGAAGGTCAAGAAGATACTCGAGACAGTCCAGGAAGAATACGAGCAGGCACAGGTCGAGGCAGGAGAATGCGTAGGCCTGATCGCAGCAGAATCGATAGGCGAGCAGGGTACACAGATGACACTGAACACATTCCATTACGCAGGAGTGGCTGAGATGAACGTCACAGTGGGACTGCCAAGACTTATAGAGATCCTCGACGGCAGGAAGTCAATCTCGACACCTATGATGGAAGTCTATCTAAACTCGCCGTACAACAAGGGCAAGGACATAAAGAAGATAGCGCTGTCCATCAAGGAGACAAAGCTCAAGGACATAACAAAGGAGTTCGCTATCAACATAGCAGACCTAATAGGTGAAGTCGTGCTTGACGAGAATAAGATGGAAGACATAGGACTCGA
>DUGW01000191.1 GCA_013331125.1 Candidatus Woesearchaeota archaeon
ACCCATGCGGGCGCGGCAACCTCTTTACAACACCGACTTGCTAAGGCGGTCTCGTCAGTTAACTTTTTATACTATATCTCTTTGGATACTCTGTCATGAAGATTATCGACCCATGGGGTTCTGAACTCCCTGAGGATTATGCAAAGGTCATCAAGGACTTTGGTCTTGAGGCCTTCGATCCAGGTATGTTTCCGGAGCCTAACCGCGTGATGCGTCGTGGTGTTGTCTTCTCTGGCCGCGATCTTAAGATGATATCTAAGGCCATCCAAGATAAGAAGCCCTTCTATGCTCTCACCGGTATCATGCCTACTGCTCCCAGGATCCATTTCGGCAACAAGCTTGTTGTTGAGGAATTGAGGTATTTCCAGGACCATGGTGCTAAGGTCTACATCCTGGTGGCTGACCTTGAGGCTGCTGCTGCCCGCGGTGTCTCTCTTGAAGAGGCGAAGGAGCGTGCCCTCGAGTTCCACATACCTGCTTACATCGCTCTGGGTCTTGATCCTAAGAAGACTGTCTTCTATTTCCAGTCTGAGAACAAGGATGTTGTCCATCTTGCTTATGGTTTTGCCAGGAAGATCACCTTGAACGAGTTCAAGGCCATCTATGGTTCTGCTGATCCTGGCCGGATAATGTCTGCTGTGACTCAGGTCGGTGATATCCTTTATCCTCAGCTTGAGGAGCGTATGCCTGGCATCATCCCTGTGGGTATTGACCAGGACCCTCATATCCGTCTAAGCCGTGATATAGTCTCGCGTTCCAAGGACATGAAGTTCTTCTCTCCTTCCTCTATTTATCATAAGTATACTCCTTCGCTTGATGGCGGACTCAAGATGTCCAAGTCCAAGCCTGAGTCCTGCATCGAGTTGCCTGAGGAGCCTGCTAAGGTGAAGAAGAAGGTCATGCGTGCCCTCACTGGCGGTCGTGAGACTGTTGAAGAACAGAAGAAGCTCGGTGGTGAGCCTGAGAAATGTATGATATTTGAGCTTTACAAGCAGCATCTTATCGAGGATGACAAGGAACTTCAGCGTATCTATGATGAGTGCAAGGCTGGCTCTCTCACCTGTGGTGATGACAAGAAGCGCTGTGCTGAATTGATGGCTAAGTTCATGGAGGATTTCTCCAAGGGCGTGGAGAAGGCCCGGAAGGAAGTCGGCAAGCTTAATTTCGTCAGGTTCCAGTGATTTCAGCGATTTTTATCTAAAATTATTTAAACACCAATCCCTATGAGGTCTTTATCGGGATTTGTTTCCAGATGATTCAAAAAGAGGTGCTAATATGAAGTATGCTCCATTGAAGAGTTCTTTCATGCTTTTTGCTATGTTGGGTTTCATGATCTCTGTGGTCTATACCGCCTATGGCCGGCTTGATGAGACCTGGGGTTTCACTCTTGGTCTTGTCTTTGCGATAATGTTTGTCGCATCCATGATCAGCATGACCCATGCTCCTATCGAGACCCAGTTGATGATGGCTGAGGGTTTTATCAAGCGCAGCCCTTCAAGCCACAGGTCACACGCTTCTTCATCGCATTCTTCTGCGAAAAAGAAGTGATAAATAATTTCTTCCTTTCACCATTCTTTGTTCACTTTTTCTCCTTGCTCTTTTTCTGTTCCTCAGCCTTCTTCTCGCTACCGATCTTCTTTGGCGCCTTCACTGCCAGGCTTCTGCTGTCTTTCAGCCCCTGCAGTATCCCGAAATGCCTCTGGAATTTATCTTTGCATCTTTCTTCCTTGTAGAAGACTGCGTGGCTTGCCCTCTTCTTGAACAGGCACATCGCTATGCTCAGTATGTGGCTCTGTATGTCCATCATCTTCTCGTTCTTCACCACCACTTTCGCGTCTGCGATGCATTGTCTCATCAGGTACATGTTCTCTTGTCTTGCTACCTGTTCTCTTTCTCTCTCTTCCTGTGCTGTCAGGAATATCTCTTCCCATCTTGGCATGTTGCTGCCAGGCACTTCTCGTGCGAAACTTTTACTGAATGCCATTGTATCACCCGGAGATTATGTTGTTTTTCCTCTTAAAGAACTCTTGGGAGTTTTTTCCGGACACCTGACAGTGCTCCTGAAATACCTTTCATCAGCTCCAGAACAATTCCAGAATTAGTGAAGAATCGCAGAGTATTTCCGGCTTTTCCGGAGTTTTTATTCGAACCCTTTCTTCTCTACCTTCACGGCGCTCGGGCTCTCTCCGCCGTGCCATGTGAATCTTGGCCTTATCCTCATGGGATATAGTTTCTCGTTCGCATCGTCGAATATGACTCCAGCTCCCTTCACCCTTGGCAGGTTGTCCACTGCCTGTGTAAGGCCCTCTCTCATGTAGCTCTGTGTAAGCATTCCTAGCGCCTCTACGTCCATCCTTGCTGTTATCCTGTGTGACAGCACTATGTCGCTCTGTGTCATGACGTCTGTGTGTATCTTTCCTGGCTGCTGTGTAGCAAGTATCAGCGATATCCCTGGTTGTCTTCCTTCTCTCATTATTGTGACTAACGGTTCTGTCGCGGCGTTGGCGTCTTTTTCTGCTTTTGGCAGGAACTCGTGGGCCTCGTCTATCACCAGCCATACCAGCGGCATCTGTTGTTTCTTCTTCGCCACGTCTTCTGTGCTGAAATAGTCCATTGTTGAGTGTACCTGGTCATATTCCTCTTTCTTCCTTGCTGTCATCCTCTGCAGGAAGAGTTTCTGTGACACGAGTCCGACTATGAGATATTTGATCTTCCATCCTCCTGGCATCGTCGCGTAACAGCTCACGTCCAGTATCGTCACCTGTCCGCTTGCTGCCAGTTCATTTATCGGCGTCCCTTTCATGTCGAAGACTCCCCATGATTCTGTGCTTTTGAGTCTGTTTTCCAGCGCGTCTTTCACTCTCTGTTCTGATCTTATGTCTGACTGTACTGCTGTTATCATC
>DUGW01000115.1 GCA_013331125.1 Candidatus Woesearchaeota archaeon
GGAGAGCTTACCGCCATACGAGAACCCGGACTCCCACCGGACAGCATTGCGCGAGATGGTCTCATCAGGAGTCGTGACAAAAGTGGCATCAGGCTCGTAGCCATACTTCTCCTGGACAAAATGCATCTTCGCAAGCCCATAGCGCATGTTGGCGACGCAGAGCTTTGAAGCACCGTCATTCAGCCCAGTGCTGAATATATGTCTCTCAGCGCGTTCGACAAGTTTCTTCCTGTTCCTCGGTAGACGTACCATGTTCAGCCCTTCATATGGGTAGGTCCGTATTTCAAAAGCTCGCCTACCTTATGTATCTCGATTATGTTGGTGGTGCCCTTCACATGGTAAGGGTAACCAGCAGTGATTATGACCTTTTCATTAAGGCTGACCAGCTTCTGCCTGACAGCCTCTTTCAAAGAATTGTATATCAGGTCCCTCGTCGTCTTGACATGATCATCGACGAGTATCGGAGAGACACCCCAGTATATTCCGACCCTACGGACGACGCGAGGAGCATTCGTCGCAGCTATTATCTGCGCATGAGGGCGGTACTTGGCGATCAGCCTGGCACTGTAACCTGAACGCGTGCAGACCACCACCTTGTCGATGTCATCAGAGTTCTCAAGGATATGGTTGAGGGCGAGAGCGATCGAATCTGCAGAAGATGTCGGCTTGAACTTGCGGTGGAGCTCAAGGTACTTCTCAGTGTTCTGCGATATCTTCACCATCATGCGGACAGCACCGTCAGGATACTTGCCGATAGCAGTCTCTTCAGAGAGCATGACAGCATCAGTGCCGTCAAGGATCGCATTGGCGACATCAGTGGATTCTGCACGGGTAGGCATAGGATTATGGACCATAGATTCAAGCATCTGGGTGGCAGTTATCACAGGCTTGCCTGCAAGATTGCACTTCCTGATGATCTCCTTCTGGATCATAGGAAGCTCCTCTTCAGGAAGCTCGACACCGAGGTCGCCCCTGGCGACCATTATCGCATCAGCCTCCTTGATTATGCCGTCGATGTTCTGCACAGCAAGGCCGTTCTCGATCTTGGCGATTATCTTCACATGCGGATGCTTCTCGATTATCTTCCTCAATGTCCTGATGTCCTGAGGCCTCCTGATGAATGAAGCTGCTATGAAATCGATACCGTGGGCAATGCCGAAACTGATGTCTTCCCTGTCCTTCTCTGTTATCGATGGGATAGCAGCGACACCTGCAGGGTGATTGACACCTTTCTGGTTACCTAACGGTCCGCCAGACACGACCTTGCAGACGATCTCAGACCTGTGGACCTTGACGACTTTCAGGCTGAGGAAACCAGAATCCATGAATATCATATCACCAGGCTTGACCTCTTTAGGCAGGCCTTTATGCGTCACACAGACCTTCTTATCATCACCTAGTATCTTCTCGGTAGTAAGGGTGAACTCCTGCCCGTCTTTGAGGACAGTGCCTTCCTTTACCATGCCGGTGCGGATCTCAGGACCCTGAGTGTCAAGCATGATCCCTATCCTGTCAGAGACTGCCTTGATGTTCTTGATGAACCTGCGGTACTGAAGATGGTCACCATGGGAGCAGTTGATCCTGGCCACATTCATGCCAGCCTCAAAGAGCTTCTTGATGGCAGAAACAGATTCTGTGCCTGGTCCGATGGTACAGACTATCTTGGTACGTATGATAAGATTCACCTCTTGCGGAGAATACTGGTGGTTGTTGTTTTTAAAGGTTTCTGTAGGTTTGGGTCTTTATTCAGATTCTGATGTGAATATTTCTTTCAGAATAGTTTATATCTTGGAGGCTGCTCCGCCAAAAAATGGCCAAGATGATCACTCAGATAGGCTCGCTGCCATATATGGATGCCGCGGAGGCTGTGGAATATAGCATGAGGTATGCTGCCAGAGGGATGCCTTTCCTTCCAGAACTCCCAGGAAGGGGAGACTCGATGCTTGATTACATAAAGAATCCAGGAAGCCTAAGCTGTCTTGATGAGTTCAAGAGGGCTGTCAGGTCCCGAGGTATCACTTCTGTGAAGATGCAGTGTGTCGGACCGGTGACCTTAGCCCAAAGAGGTTACGGAGAAGCAGATGCGACCCAAAGGATATATTCGCACATACGCGCGATGATCGATGGCGTGGATGCAGAAAAGATCATATTCCTTGATGAACCAGCACTTGGACACACCGGTCTGGACTTCCGGAAGATGTGGGGAAATATAATAGATTGTCTGGCGATAGAACCTGGGCTTGAAGGGCTTGTGTTCGGGGTACATACCTGCGGAGACATGAACTGGACACAACTCTTCAGTTCAGACATGCAGATCATATCATTTGACGCTTCCAGGTTTGACCTTACGACCTATCAGGGCTATCGCAACGGGAAGACCATCGCCTGGGGAGTCACAGACCTCAGTCATGTAAGAGATTTCCAAGAAGGTGACCTGATAACATTACCCTGCGGAATGAGTCCAGCATTATATTCTGTAGAAGATTGTGGGCAGGTCCTGGAACGATTAGAACTCATTGCAGAAAAGTTGGAAGAGGAGAAAAAAAGAATCCCGATCACTTCTTCAGACCAATCTCCTTATCGATAAGTGCCTGAAGAGTCTTCATCACATGAACATTAAGCGCCCAGTAATCTTCCTGAGAGGGAGAGGGTCCGAGTTCTTTGCGCACGTCTATCGGGTCTGAGACATAAGCAGTGACCTTGCTGGGGAGCGGGGGAGTTATGATAAGAGGGATGATAGGGACGCCATTCGCAAGTCCCAACAGTTTATTGCCTATATGCGTGCGGGAGTAAGGGATGACAGAATCGATGAGAGCCATCAGACCGGTGACTGGTCTCTTGACATCTGCGAGCGTTATGACGGTATCACCGCCACCGACAGTAGCAACTGGAACTATAGGCCTGTCAGCCTCATGTGCGATCTTCAGATAACCGAGGTTCTTCTTCTTGAAACCGACGACTTCGAGTATCCTGTTCTTGTCATAGAAAGGCCTGCACGCTCCCACTGCACCTTCAGGACAGGCCATCGCGATCTTGCCGTCCCTCAGTAGCTGGATGCCGGTCTCTCTTGTGCCATAAGTGCCGCCGATAGTCTTGATTACATCACCGTCTTTCAGGATGTCAAAACCAAGACCGTAGACAACCCTGCGCCTCTTGTCATACATCGCTATGTATACGCAGCCGACATCAGCAAGGTAAGGGGTGGAATGGTTAGAGACGAGAAGCGCGCCATCATCTGGGATCTTTTCTGCCCCATGTATCTCCGGGCGATAGTATGCACGGAACCATCTGAAGAAAGGAGTCTGGTTTACAGTGTCAAGCCAGGTGAGTATCTTCTGTTCATCCTGGTATGCACCATTCAGTTTCGGCCTATATATCGGAGAAGCGAATTCCTCTGCAAGCTTGAGGAACATCTTGGTGT
This sequence comes from Candidatus Woesearchaeota archaeon, assembly GCA_013331125.1. Next base: position 3,422 of record DUGW01000115.1, read on the forward strand.
TGAGCACAATACCTTCTAATGCAGAGATCTGCCTCGAAGTATCTGTATTCAGGAAGACATCTGAATAATCCATGATTGCTTAGGGTTGGGAGATGATATTTAATGTTTGCTGTAAGAATCACGAGAATCAAGTCGCGGGTTTTTATTTCGAGTAACTAATCCTTTGGAAGCTTATTGAGAAGCGAGAGTGATGCGATACCTATGCCTGCGAGAGCGATCATTGCTATGGTGTTCGGGTCCATGAAGATGTCCTGTCAATTGTTATTTATAAATGTTGGGCTGGGATTTTCGGAAGGTTTAAATATAAGTTATGTTATCTATTTCTAACATAATGTTTGATATATGTCATAAAATGTGGTAATTATGCCACAAAATGGGAAAAATGGGGTTTCACGGCTTGGAGGATTGAAATATGAAAAGTAAGAACCAAACTGTTGACAGAGGAAGATTGATCGCAATAATGATTGTAGGTCTGCTAGTTGTTGTCACAGGCACATTATTTTCAGTGAAATCAATACAGGAAGGAAACATCGCAGGTGGAGTGGGCGGAGCGTTGATAGCTCTGATCATCCTGGGTTTTGCAATAATTGTCTATGTAAGAGGCCAACGGGATATGGTGAAAGGATTCCCTCTACAGGATGAGAGAAGCAGAAGAGTCATGGAGAAAGCAAGCTCAAGAGCATTCTATGTGTCGCTCTATGTCCTGCTAGCTATAGGTTTCCTGTCAGAAGACTGGATACCATTCCGGGATGTAAGCCAGGCGACAAGTGTGGCAGTAGGATGCATGGCATTATTGTTCGCGATCTTTTGGGCGTATTACGAAAGAAAGGAAATGTGAAATAAAATTTATGAGAGGTCATGAAAATGATAGCAAGACCAGACTGGTTCGAAAGAAGAAAATACGGCGGATGGGGAGTGCATCCAAAGACCTGGCAGGGATGGGTATACATCGCAATGATGATACTGCCATTCATAATCTTCCAGGCATTGCCTTACTGGACAAACCAGATGAGGACTCTTGTGACAGTGGTTTGGCTGGGTTTCCTCCTGTTTGACCTGGGACATGTGATGATCACATTGAAGAAAGATGAGCGCGAGAGGAAGCTTGAGGCCCTTTCGGACAGGAATGCTGCCTGGGTGATGCTCGCAGTTTTGGTCACAGGGTTGCTGTACCAAGGGATAAGCAGCGCGCTCGCGCAACAGCCAAAAGTTGATTGGTTCCTCGCAGCAGCATTGATCGGAGGAGCTTTGGCAAAGACGATAAGCGAGGTCTACCTGGCAAAGAGGTCTTTGTAGGTGTCATCATGAAGAAGATTATCGAGAGAAAGAAAGAATTGAAGGGCAAAAAAACCACAAAGACACAGGTCTATGTCCAGCTGACCCTTGCAGTCCTGCTGGCATTAGGTCTCGTCGCAGCAGCCATCCCTATGTTGCTTGAAGGAAAGGTGGTGCTTCCTGCGCTTGTTGCGATAGCAGGAGTCGTATTAGCCATAGGTTTTTTCAGGTATGGTCTCAACCAATTGAAGAATGTCAAGCAGGGCCTGCCGTTAGAAGATGAACGCTCAAAGAAGGTTCGGATGATTGCAGCTTCCAAGGCCTTCCACGCATCATTCTTGTGGTTGTTGGTACTCTTCTGGGTGACAGCTGGTTTCAAGTTGGTGGCACTCAATACAGAAGAACTCATAGGCGCGGCGATATTCGGCATGGCAATCCTGTTCGGTATTGCCTGGGTATGGGTGGACAGGCAGGAAAACCTAGATTGAAGATGAAGACAAGGATAAAAGAGTTCAGGGCAAGGCACGACATGACGCAGGATGACCTTGCCAGGAAGGTCGGAGTGAGAAGGGAGACTATCGTTTTTCTGGAGAAAGGGAAATACAACCCTTCACTGAAACTGGCACATGATGTCGCAGTTGCACTTGAGTCGACGATAGATGAACTGTTCCTCTTTGAGGAGTCTGAGGAAGAAGACTGATCAGACCTGCGGAGCCATCAATTTAACCACTGCATCATCGAGATTCTCGACATAGATGAAGGTGATGCCAGATTCTATAATATCAGCCCTGTTGGCTGCAGGGACGACCATGATCTGGATGCTGGCCTTCTCAGCGCTGAGTATCTTCTGTTCAAGGAAACCGATAGGCTGGACGACACCGTCTTCCCTAAGCTCACCGGTGACTGCTATCTTACGCCCGCGGATAAGGTCATTGTCGCCGAGCTGCTGGATGATCTCAAGAGCGGTGGCCAGAGAGCCTGACGATCCGGCAAGCTCACCGAAAGAGATGTCAGCGTCGATGTCCTGATGGAGGTATCTGGACGCAAGCCTCAATGCGACATCAGTGCTCTGGTCAAGCATCTCGTACTGGTTCTGCTTTATCTCATCTGTGACAGAATAACCGGAAGGGAACTCAATCAGCTCAGTGCCTGGCTGAAGTTTAGATACTAAATAATAGAAGGTGTTCACCTTGAAGGAATTGTCAAAACCCAAAGCCTCAGTGTAAGGGTTCTGGTAGACATTGGCAGAGATTGCATAGAAATGGTCCTTTGATTCAGGGACCTTGACGACCTGTTCCATATTGATGACCTCTCCAGGAGAGACTGAATAGTAAGGGAGAGGCAAGATGA
>DUGW01000030.1 GCA_013331125.1 Candidatus Woesearchaeota archaeon
GCGGCTCTGCCAGTCCTAGTCCTATCAGCACCTCCTGTTTGAGTCCCTCATCCTTTATCCCGTTTATGAGTGTCTGTCTTGTGTTCGGTGCCGATCCCATTATTGCCCTTTCGTAGAACTCTTTCGCCTCTGCCTTCCTGTTGTCCTGCCTATATATCGTTGCCAGTGCGAAATTGGCTTCCTCATTCGTTGGCTGCTGGCTGAGCACGTCCTTGAATATGTTCACCACCGCGTCCCTGTTTGATTGGTAGTCCCTGTTCTTTGCCTCGAATTCCTCTAGAGTCATGGTTTTCCTGTATTTCGCTTCCAGCATCTCCTGGACCTTGGCCCTTGCCTCGTCCAGCTTCTCGTTGATTAGTCTTTGGTTTGTTGTTCCTTTCTTCTGCTCGAGCTTCTTTTTCTCTTCTGTCATTGTCCTCTGCATGGAGTCGTCTATGTCCAGCTGTGCTGCAACGACATCAAGTCTGTTGTCTGTTGCGCTGTTCAGCGCGTCTCTCAGGTCATTTGATATCATCTGTGCCTTGGTGGCTGCCTCTTGGTTTCCCAGGGCCTTCATCTGCTTCATTGCCTGGTTCAGCGCGTCTATCATGTTGTCTGCCCATTCTATCTGTCCTTTACTTAGGCTTTTCCCGTTCTCCAATTTGTTCTTCTCAATCAGGGCTATGACATCATTCACCGATCTCTCGAAACCTGTCTTCAGTCTCTCGAGCATCTGCTTGTCTCCTCTTGTCTTCGCTTCCTCCATTGCCAGGGATAGCGATGCCATTGCTGATGCTACTGCTGTCAGCTCTGCCTGGTCTGTGATTGCCGGTATCCTTGTGACCAGGTATTTCTGCAATGAGTCGACGAACTGTTCTAACTCTTGGTTTGTCATCTGCTTGGAAAGCATTGCCTTGTTCAGCAGTTCCAGCTGTTTTGAGAAGTCTCTTATCTCACCAGCAGTCATTGCTATGTTTACTAATCCCAGCAACCCTCTTATCTGTTGGTTTACATCAGACACCGGCTTGTCAGCCACAGCATCCTTAAGGTCTGATGGGACCTCTATATCTTCCGGGCATCCCTCATCTCCGCAGTAGTGTTGCTGGTTGTAGGCTTCCAGCAATTGAGAGTGCCTGTCTGACCATGCATGATAACATTTGGTCCATTCTTCCCCGAGCCTTTGGTTCTCCTCAAAACAAGGTTTTTGACATTCATAATATGTCTGCCAGCCACATTTCTTTATGCAGTCAACCGTGTGTATTGATGGGCAGGTCTCATCTAAGGGTCTTTCTCCTGTGTAGACATCATACACTTCTCCTATTTCACCCACGTGATTATGTATGATTATCTCGACTTTTCCTATATCCTCTTTCTTTGGCTGTTCTGTCTTTGGCTCGTCAGGTTTTGTCGCCGTATACCCTCCTGTCTGTTGGTAGGGCTTGGTCGGTGTTGTCGTCTTCTGTGGAGTAGAACCGCTTCCAGTGTTGGTTCCGCATGGCATGCCTGGTGCTGGTACACATCCGCTTGGTCCTACATCTGGTATGGGTGCCAATGCGAAGATAGGGATAGAAGCTAGACAAAGTGATAATGCGAGGATTATTGTTATGCACACCTTTTTTGACATGTTTATCTTCCATACTGATTTTATGTATTTATGGTCTCCTTGCCGACCACTGATTTTATCCTATAACTCGAATGTGAACGCAGGGCATCACTGAGCGCATGTAGATAATTCGGATGCTCTGCCGTGATATTGATCACATACATCATGAGCTTTCCGTCCTCCATGTCCTCATACATCAGTTCAAGGCTTGGCCTTGCCTGTAGCTCTTCTATTGCCTCCAGGAGTCTCTCACTCTCTGGATGCACGCTCTCCTGTGTCAGGTTTATCTTCCCATTATCGATGCGTATCTTTGCTATGAGTATTGCTCCAACATTGTCTCCTGTCCCGCCGTCCACATAGACATTTAACACATCTCTTTTCGGTTTCGGCTCTGGACTGCCTGGGACAGAGCATCCTATTGTGCCGACAGCGATGATTGTGATGAGAGCAAGAACCAGTATTTTTGAGATAAGTATTCTCATTCCTTCATACTTCTTTCCTGTATTTTTAAACATTTCTGCCGCAACCCTTAAAAAACCTCTCTACCCTCCCCAGACCATGGTCAAGGAATCTTATAGGAAGCTCCTGGAGAAGCAGCATTATGCAATGATAGGCAGCCACAGCGCTGTAAAGCTCTGTACCTGGACCAAGAAGTCCCTCCGCGATGAGGGTGTCTGTTACAAGGAGAAGTTCTATGGCATTAAGTCTCACCGCTGTTGCCAGATGTCTGTCACCATCAACTATTGTGACATGGACTGTGTCTATTGCTGGCGTGAGCATTACAATGAGCCTTTCACTGATATCGATGACCCTGAAGAATTGGTAAAGAAAGCAGTCGAGGCCCAGCGTAAGCTCATCTCTGGTTTTGGCGGTTTTGAAGGCACCAATAAAGATAAGCTGAAAGAGGCCCAACACCCTGACCAGTTTGCCATCTCTCTTACAGGTGAGACACTTTACTACCCTCGCCTATCAGAATTTATCAGGGAACTCAAGCAGGCAGGCAACTCAACCTTTATCGTCACCAATGGCATGCTCCCAGATATCCTGGAAAAGCTTGAGCCTCCCACTCAACTCTATATCTCTATTGACGCTCCCAACGCAGATCTCCAGAAAAAGCTCTGCTCCCCAAAACATCCTGATGCCTGGGACCGCCTCACCAGATCCCTCAGGATCCTCTCGCAACTGAGATCCAAGACAAGGACTGCTCTACGTCTCACTGTCATCAAGGGCATGAATGACATCGACCCTGAAGGCTACGCTAGACTCATCAAACTCGCAGACCCTCATTTTGTCGAGGTCAAGGCCTACATGTTTGTCGGTGCATCTCAGCTCAGGCTCTCGATGAAGGACATGCCTTTCCACCCCGAGGTAAAAGCCTTCGCAGAAAAGGTCGCCCACAACGCAGGCATGAAGATCATCGACGAGCAGGAAGAATCAAGAGTTGTTCTTTTGATGAAAGAGGACTTCCCAGAAAGGATAATGAGATAAACCAGCTATTTCCTATATCTCCAGCACCACTCCCCACGGTCCTGGATTGATCAGTTTTGTCTTTCCTACCTTGTCGACTTTGCCGGAGTTCTCATGCAGGTGTCCTGATATCGCTGTGTGGGGTTCGTGTTCTTCTATGAATCTTCTGAATGAGTCGTTGCCTGCGCTCTCTCCCCAGATGTCGTCCAGTTTTGTCTTTGAT
>DUGW01000228.1 GCA_013331125.1 Candidatus Woesearchaeota archaeon
TTGGAGTGTGAGATCCAGTATACCTGTCCTGAGTGCGGCAATTCAGGTGAGATCAAGGTGCCTTTCAAGCGCAAGAAGTTCCAGGGCATGGATGCGGTCATATTCCAGTGCGATAAGTGCAAGGCTAAGATCCCGATAACAAAGAAGATGAAAGAGAAAGGCCAAAGCGACGATTAATTATTCTAATTTGCTCCCGCAGCCCTTGCATACCTGGCCTTCGACAGCGTCATTCCATTCGGTGTTGACTCCCCAATCTATCTTGACCTGGCACTTCGGGCATTTAGGCTCTAAGTGCTCCATTGAATTAAAGAAATCTATTCCTTTCGCCATTGCTATGATTTCCTGTTTAGATTGCTAAATATCATTTTCTAGGATTAAATCTGGATGTAAAAATAGAGACCGATTTATCGCCCCAACCTCTTTATTTTTACAGATAAGACTTTAGTATAATACCCTAGGCATCTGACTTTAAAAACCTTTCGTTTAAATATTATATAATATGCAGAAAAACAAAGGTTATTTACCTCTCGAGCCTGTAACGCAGCCTGAACTTTGAGCGCGTCCCTATTCCTTCTACATCTGTAAGGATGTTCTTGATGACATAGTCGTTGAGCTCTTTTGGCTTTCCTCTGCTGGCATGTTCCCATTCCATTTCTGAGATAGGGGTACCATTCCTGTTGTACTGTATATCTATTCCAGAGAGTGTTTTCCTGACAACCACCTCAATAGAGAATAATTCTCCCCTGTACACATATCTCCCTGGCGGTATGTTGATTAGCTCTTTAGGGATTTTCAATAGCGTTCTCTTGTCTTTCCTGGCTTCCAGATACTCCTTGGCAGCTTCGACCATCTCCCTGAGCTTGTTGTAATCATCCTTTATCTCATCCCATCTTCCAATCTTTTTTACCTGTCTTGCCAGCTCTATATAGCTGTCTAGCAGGATGTTTGCTTCTGAGAACATGCCTTTGCTGAGAAGGTATACTATTTCACGCGAAACCCTATTAAGATAGCGTATGATCTTATCGCCGATCTCTTTGTTGAGATCAGAGAACGGACCTGTCCCGAACTTCTCTTCCTTCTCTTTGAGTTCCTTTGATATCTTATCAGTATCACGGACAAAATCAGCGCTTGCTGGTACGCTTCTGAATGTTGAAGCGATCATTGCTGCTATTAGTATTGCCTTTTTCCAGCGTCTTTTCCGCAACCAACCCATTATCTTCACCCCTCATATCCGTGTCAGAAATAAGCTCCCAGCTTGCTCTGTTTTTTTGATCCTGCAAGCTCTTCTGATTCATAGCCGAACACCTCAAGTATCTTCTCTACTGCAGGCAGTACCTGGTTGTTGACGTAATAGTCTGCATCATAGTCTCCTTTCTTGACTTCCTCTGGCAGCTTTGCTCGATCCCTTATCTTTTCCTTGCCTGCTGTCACGACGTATGATATGACCATTCCTGGATAGACCTCGACACCTTTTGCCCGCAATCTCTTCGCCGCTGCTACATGCGGGCCTATTGATTCGTATGATTCGATAGGTCTTGTGAGCTTTGTCGGGATTGCAAGGTCTTTGACATCGACCTTCTTTGATTTCAGCTTCTCAATGACAGCATTGACATACTTGTATGCCTTTTCTGGCTGCTCGCCTTCGAGTATCATGCGTATGACTTCTTCCTGTGTCTTCTTTGCTATCTGGCTGACATTGCGCCTGACCATCTCGAATCCTTTTATCTTGATCTTTCCTTCCTCGTCTATCAGCGCGTATCTCTTCTTTGCTCCTGCGTCTGCCTCTTTTATTGCGACGAAGAGCGCTCTTTTGAACATGCCTTCGTACTCGAGCTCCATCATGCCTGGCAGTGATGCGTTAATCTTCTCGCAGAAGTCAAGCGCGTCCTTCTTTGATTTCTTCTGCAGGTGCAGGAAGATCGAGTCTGTATCTGAATACAGCACCTTGAAGTCGTTTTCCTCTGCCTCTTCTATGACCTTGTGTATGTAGTGCCTTCCGTATGCTGTGACGCTCTTTGCGCAGTCCCTGTTGTACCAGCGCGCTGCAAAGAATCCTAGATATCCGTAGAATGAATTGGAAAGTGTCTTGAGTGATTCCTGACGCGCATCCAAAAAGACCCTTTTCTTTTCGTCGGATTTCTTCATTATCTCCTTGACGCGCATCCTTCTTGTTATTATCTCCTTGAGTACTGATGATAGGAATCCTTCTTTCTTCCTGCAGAACCAGATGTTCTCGTTCTCGATCGGCACCTTTTCCTTGTCTTCGCAGCAGCCGCATCTAAGTGTCTCTATGCTTATGTTGTGTGAGACTATTATCGTCGGGTAAAGGCTTCGGAAGTCGAAGACTGCCACGTTCTCGTAGAGTCCTGGCTTGGGCTCGTAGACAAATGCCCCTTTTATCCTCTCGGACATCCTCTCCTCGAGCTCGCCGTGGTGTGGCTTGTTTGGTATGAACTGGTTGAAGTCTGCTGCCCGTCTTATGATGTACCATTCGACGAACTGTGAGAATGACATGCGGTTTGTCTCCTTTATTGTCTGGCCGATGAGCTTGACCAGCTCTATGAGGTTCGGCAGCACCTTTTCGCAGAGGTTGTATGTCAGCTTGCTGTCCTTGAGATTGTATTTTGCGAATGCCTCTAGATCCGGGCTTGCCTTGTCCCATGCCTCGGCCAGCCGTTCTATGTCGACATTGTCCTTGTTTTCTCCGAGCAGCTCCTCTGCGACATCATCGAGCTTGTATGAGTCTGTCTTGAGCTTCCTTGATATGACGCGTCTTATGAAGTTGAGTATGTCGACGTGGACTATGCCTGTCGTGTCTATGGTCTTTGTCTTGCCTCTTGACACAGAAGCCTTCTCGTAGTCCAGGCTTATGTCGAGCTTTATCTTGTATTTCTCCCCTCTCTTTATGATGAACGGCAGGTCGAATCCGTCTGAGTAGTATCCTGTGAGTATGTCTGGCGATTGTTCATTGACAAGTTCCTTGAACCTTTCGATAAGCTGCGCTTCGCCTTCGACAAACTCTACGTAGTCAAGGTCTGTCTTGAACCGCTTCCATGTTATGACGCGCTTGAACCTTTTGCCGTAGAGCGAGACCATGATGATTGGGTGCTGCTCTGGTATTGTTATCTTGCCCTGCGGATTGTACGTCTCAATGTCGAACGCAAGTATCTTTAGGTCTTCAAGTGACTCATTGGATGTCTGTGTTATGCTTGTTGCCTTGAACACAGGGACCCTTGACCTTTCTGCTCGTTCGGTCAGTGGCTCTGCCTCTGCCTCTGTGAGGACCAAGGGCGTTATCTTCTTGTCTACCAGATAGCGCCTTGTGAAGAGTATGTCATATTCCAGGATGTCTTCAACATCCCTCTTGTTCTTGATCTCATCCCTAAGCGCAGGGACTGCTGAAGGCACATTGACTGTGAGCTTGATTGCCTGTATCTCTCTGCCTAGCAGGGTCTTTTTTACTGTCTCTGTCTTGGTGACCCTGTATTCAGTGTCCTTTGTCCCGGACTTGACCTTTGAGAGCTCTTCCTTGAGCGCACCTATGCCTACTCCTTTCTTTGGGACCACATAGAAATAGGGCTCGAAATCCTCATCTACTATGCATATCTGCTGGCCATCTGTTGTCCTGCCGTATATATGGACCACTGCCTTGTCTCTGATGACCTTGTAATCCAGGTCTATTGGGTAAAAAAGCACCTTGACCATTTCATTGCCCAAAAAAGCTCTGTAGTATATAAATTTAGGGTTTAAAAGCCCAAACAAGACATGAACCTGTCCAAATATGTTTTAACCACTTTAAAGGAGTTAAAAAACAAAACATTTATAAACCGATATATGCATCTTTTATCAAAATGACAATCNNGGACATATACAACAAGATAAAGGATATTGATGGTAATTGCCTGGTTGGCACCATAGGCCATCCTTTGAATTCCAATGAGATAATCGAGAGTTTGAAGGGCATGGAATACACGAGTTCAATCCAGCTGAGGGAAAATGTAGAGCGCGCTTACCACGCTGTAAGGGTTGAAAAGCTCCGTAAGGCAGTGCTTCGCATGTATGGTCTTAATGATATCAGCGAAGTTGTCTCTCCTGAGAATGGCCGCCAGTTGGATCCTGCTGTCAGGGATGTCCTGCTTAAGGCATTAGGTGATTTTGAGGGTCATTTCGGTGTCAGTCTGATGGTCGCGTCAAACGTTGACAGGCCTGAGCTGTACAAGGTGGTGTTTCCTGGCGTGGGAAACCTTGAGGACAACGTGAAGATGTATGGTGTTGCTGGAAGCGGCTCTATCATGGCTGTCGACAAGATGGGCGAGGAGCTTGACAGGTACAAGTGGAGACCAGAGCTGACAGAAGATGAAGGTATCGAGGTCCTGATGAGGGCTGGAAAGGCCAGTGAAAAGCACCAGGGTGTCGGCGGTCCTTTTGAGATAAAGTACATAACCAAAAGGAACGGAAATACTGAAATAGTAAAGCCAGACCCGAAGAAGATAAACATGGTGATGTATCTTTTCCCTCTCGACATAAAGCAGCGGACTATGACAAGATGCGTGAGCATGATGCGGGACAAGAAAGTCACTCCTGAAGATCTTGCAGGTTACATAAGGAATCATGCTGGAGTAGGGATTGAGTTCGACAAATATTTCGACCTGAAGAGATGATCGATTAAGAGATCGATTCAGAAATCTTATCTTAAAACTTATTTCAAGAACGCGTCACAGTCTTAAGGATTTCATATGATTTTTTCTTGACTTCTTTTGCTATCGACAGTCTCTCGTCAGGGGTTTTGCTTCTGTAAGCCCTAAGTGCATCTTCAAAACACTTCAGAGATGATATCATGTCCACCAAAACTTCCCTGTTCTGGCCGATATATTGGTCTGTTAGCATCTCTGAGAATTTTATCAGTTGGGCAAGTGAATTTACCTTTATGCTGTTCTTTTCAAAGTAATCATTTACCTCAGACCCATAAGTCCTTGTCAGTTCTTCTTTCCAGGCCTCTCTTTCTGAATCCCGCTGCCCTGTAATGTTGTCGACCAGGTAATGATAGCCCAGGATGTTGCACATCATGCTATAGGCATAGGCCACGTATCCAAGCCGTCTGGAGCTGAATTGTGTTGCATCCAGTTCTGGCATCTCCCACTTCTCTGCAGGCTCAAGATGCACTACCCGCGGATCCTTCCTGAGAATGTCTTCAATAGCCCCACTCATCCGATTAATCACTAAAGAGTGGTATATAAAGCTTTCTATTTTAAAGGGCATTTAAGACCATTCTAGACAGCATTTAGCGAAAGCTTTATAAAGGAAGATATTCCGCCAGGAACTGTGGATTTAAGCTTGGTGGTGAGAGATTTTGAGAGACAACATGGAAGAATATGAATTTGGTGTTCTTGAATGTATGGTTGAATTAGGCGTAGAACTAGAT
>DUGW01000090.1 GCA_013331125.1 Candidatus Woesearchaeota archaeon
GCAGAGAGAAAGGGAATGTGGACTTCTCAGAGACAGACACTGCATTAAGGTTCGCAGAACTAAGGGATTGGATGTACCAGAACGTCTACAAGAAGATAGACGACGATTTCCAGGAGCTGGCACTCAAAAAGACATATGATTTCCTCGCAGAGATGCAACTGCGAGCACATCCGGCATTGCTGCTGAGCCTCATGACAGACGAGGAACTCAATGTCATGGCCCGCTTCTTCATGAGACAGAGAGCGCCAGAGCTCGAGCAGATAAAATACTTCGGAGTGTTCGAGATACTGCCTTATCTAGAGGGAAGAATCTTAGACTTCATGGACCCGGACCTAGGATGGAAGGATGAAGCAGTAAGATAAAACTGATGAATTATCAAGGACCTATACGGTCGTATCACCTGAACTGTTCCTGGACCACACGTTCGCCACTCTTGGTGATATCATAATAGAACTTGTTCGACTTCTTGATCTTCTCAAGAAGGTTCAGCTGGACAAGCCTGTTCATGTGCCTGGTCATGACCCCCCGCTTGGGACCTGCCCTGTTGCGAGGAAAAAGATTCTTCTCGAGAACAGTAAGAGTTATGGGGTGACCGCCCTTGGTCAGTTCATCAACCTTTGAAAGGACAGCCTGCTCATCCTCAGTGAGATCATACTTTATCTTGTAAGCCTTCTCTTCAGTCTTCTTGCCGTCAAGGACGAGCTTAAGCCTGTCGAAACGGTCGATGAACATCTTGCCTTTCTTGGTTATGGCAAGGACCTTGGACGAAGAGCCATTCGCCTCGACAGTGACGAGACCGGCATGTTCAAGATTGTTGATGGTCAAGGGCGATTCAGGAGTGGAAAGGCACCTCCGCAGTTCAGAATAATCCATGGTGTAAGATTTATTGGAAGATTCGTTATCGTAAAGTATCTTCAGGATATTGATCGATGCCCTGTCCTTGAGGAGGGTGTAAAGACTCATAGATTTTGGGCTTTTACGATTGTATAAAAATGTTTACCATCATCAATTGAGGACAAAACGCCTTGAAGGCCTGATTTTCAGGAACCTTTAAAAAGCCCTTTTTTCTCCAGCCAGGTATGGCAGAACTAAGGAAGATACTGGTCAGTATTCTGGGTCATGTAGACCACGGCAAGACAAGCCTATTGGACCAGGTAAGAAGGACCTCTGTGCAGTCAAGGGAGGCAGGAGGGATAACCCAGGCAATCGGAGCATCAAACGTACCCATAGACGTGATACAGAAGATATGCCAGAAACTGCCGATGTTCAAGAGCATGAAGTTCACAGTCCCAGGACTGCTGTTCATAGACACGCCAGGGCACGCAGCATTCACATCACTCAGGAAAAGAGGAGGGAGCCTGGCAGACATCGCGATACTGATAGTGGACATAAACGAAGGGTTCATGCCGCAGACAATCGAATCGATAGAGATACTCAAGTTCTACAAGACGCCGTTCATAGTCGCCGCCAACAAGATCGACAATGTGGGCGGATGGAAATCACAAGGCAAATCAATACTCGAAAGCATAAAAGAACAATCAGTCCCTGTGCAGACAGCAGTGGAGACAAAACTCTACGAACTCGTCGGAAAACTGCACGAATTCGGATTCGCATCAGAGAGGTTCGACAGGATAGATGACTTCTCAAAACAGATAGGTATAGTGCCTATCTCTGCAAGGACGGGAGACGGAGTCCCGGAACTACTCATGGTGCTCACGGCACTGGCACAGAAATTTTTAGAGAAATGCCTGGAATGCAATGTGCTGGGACCAGGAAAAGGCACGATACTGGAAGTCAAGGAAGAGAAAGGACTCGGCACGACACTCGACGTGATAGTCTACGACGGAAAGATAAAGGTCAACGACACGATAGTCATAGGGGCGATCGGAGAGCCGATAGTCACGAAGGTGAGGGCATTACTCGAACCGAAACCGCTGGCAGAGATGAGAGACAAGAGCTCAAAATTCTGCGGGGTCAAGGAAGCAGTCGCCGCGACAGGGGTGAAGATATCCGCGCCGGGGCTCGAGAGGGCAGTCGCAGGCATGCCAGTCAGGGTGGCCAATGCAGAGAACCTAGAGATGATCAGAGAAGATGTACAGAAAGAGGTAGAAGAGGTGCTTGTAGAGACAGACAAGGAAGGCATAATCATAAAGGCCGACACGATAGGAAGCCTGGAGGCACTGACCACCCTGCTAAAAGAGAAAGGGGCAAAGGTCAGGAAGGCAGGGGTCGGAGAGATAACAAAGAAGGACGTGACAGATGCAGAGGCATCACTTGAGCACGACCAGCTGAATGCAGTGATACTGTGTTTCAATGTGCCGGTATCAGATGAGATACTCAGCTATGGAAAGAACATCAAGATAATACACAATGACGTCATCTACAAGATAATCGAGGACTTCGAGCAGTGGCTGGTGGACAAACAGAAAGAGATTGAGGCAAAGGAGCTTGAGGGCCTTACAAAGCCTTGCAAGATGAGGATAATGCCTAACTATGTATTTAGGCAGAGCAACCCTGCAATCGTAGGCACAGACATAATCATAGGTTCGCTGAGAGTCGGCACAGGGATAATGAAAGACGGCAAAGACATAAGCTCAGTGAAATCGATACAGCATGAGAAAGACAGCCTGTCAAAAGTGGAGGCAGGAAAACAGGTGGCATTGGCTTTGCCGAACGTGACTGTGGGAAGACAGATCAATGAGAATGACACCCTATATTCTGCGATACCAGAGCCTGATTTCAGAAAGCTCAAAGAATTCAAAAAATACCTCAACAAGGACGAGCTGGAAGTCATGAAAGAGATAGCAGACCTGAAAAGGAAACTGAACCCATTGTGGGGGCTGTAATCCTCCGGAGGGCTTTTATCTGCGTCCTGGCAGCTTCTGAGCGTTATCACTTATAAGTGGTGGTGACCGAAAGATTTATATACTACCTCTTGATTTGGTAAAGATATAATATTTGGAAGGCCGAAACAGAGGGTAAAAAACACAATTTTCTACTCATTCTGTTTCACTAAGAAAGATACCCTCAATTGATGAAAATTGAGAGATTCACTGGCACAGAAAAGGTGCTAGGACATAAGTAACTTTTTTAGACATTTCCAAGGAGAAATAAAAATGTCATTTGAAGCATTGACCAGACCAGAGATAGTAAGAGCCCTCAGGGAGCTCGGAATAGAAAAGCCTACAGAAATCCAGGAAAAAGCCATGCCTGTAATAAGGATGGGACAGGATGTCATAGGCATGTCAAAGACAGGCTCAGGGAAGACACTGGCATTCGGAGCACCGATGCTGGAAAGGATAGTCCCAGGAAAAGGGCCGCAGGTCCTGATCATGGCACCGACAAGAGAGCTTGTGGTGCAGATCGCAAGAGAACTGGAGAAGTTCGCAAGACACATGCGCGCATCCATAGCACAGGTCTTCGGAGGAGTCGCATTGGGACCCCAGATCGAGGCCATGGCAAAGTGCGAGATCATAGTCGCCACACCAGGAAGGATGCTCGACCACCTGACAAGAAGGAATGTCGAGCTGCACTCATTGAAGACAATAGTGCTGGATGAGGCAGACAAGATGGTCGACATGGGATTCATAGAGGATGTTGACAAGATAATACAGGCAGCCACACACAAGGACCAGGTGCTGCTCTTCGGAGCCACGATCTCAGAAGAGATAAACAGGCTGAAGGCAAGGCACATGAAAAACCCTGTGAAGGTGCAGGCAGAGGCACACGTCAAGGAAGAATACCTGGCACAGTTCTACTACAATATCGAGACACACGAGAAATTCTCGCTGTTGGTCCACCTACTCACGTCAGAGAAGGACATGGACAGGGCAATAATCTTCTGCGCAAAGAGGACGACAGTGGAGATGGTGACAAAGAACCTGAAAGCACAGGGACTGAAGGCACAGATGATCCATGGAAAACTCAGCCAGAACAAGAGACAGGCAACCATCGACGGATTCATGGAAGGCAAATGCCCTGTGCTCGTCGCTTCTGCAGTCGCAGCAAGAGGACTGGACATCAAGGATGTCACGCACATCCTTAACTATGATCTGTCTCAGGACCCTCAGGAATACATC
>DUGW01000190.1 GCA_013331125.1 Candidatus Woesearchaeota archaeon
GTTCATGTAAGCCTCGTTGTCATAACAGACATAGAGTATCTTATGGCCGCGCTCAAGCATGCCAGAGATGGCACCAAAACCGATGTCAAAAGTGCTACCATCACCGCCGAAACAGATGACATTATACTTATCACGCTTACCCTTGGCCCTGAGAGCACGCTCGACGCCAGAAGCGACAGCAGCAGAGTTCTCGAAAGCAGCATGGATCCAGGGGACCTTCCAACTGGTCCTAGGATAAGGGGTCGAAAAGACCTCAAGACAGCCAGTTGAATTACAGACGATAGTGTCCTTGCCGGCAGCCTTAAGCACATACCTGACAGTGATAGGCGCACCACAGCCAGCACAGGCAGTATGCCCAGCAGCAAAATACTCCTCTTCAGGTATATTCTTGACCAATGCCATTCAAATCACCATGATCTAATTTTCCTATCTGTTGATGACGCGGGAGTCAAGATCGCTCCCGAGCCTCTCATTGAAATCATCATCACCAGAGCCTGGACCGACAGCGACCTGCACCTTCCTGCCGCACTGACAGAGCGCCTCACGATAGTTCCTGTCGAACTCGTGGACGAACTGCATGGCGTCGATGCGCCTGCCGCAATAGTGGCAGATGCCCTGCTCAACGATGTGGCTCTCTGAAATATGATGGTGGGCTGTCATTACTCAACACCTTTACAATGCTGTTGTCTGAAGCAATATATCTGTGTACACTATTCTCCTTGCAATCACTCGTCATAAAGCCACTCATACAATGGCTTATCGGAAGACGCAGCCTTCCTGAAGGCTGACTCGATGTGGTCAAGGCGGATATCATAACCGCCAAGCCCAGCGATGAAACTATGCATGACTGGCTTAGCCGGCTGATCATAAAACGCAGACTGGAACTCTGCGAAGACAGGTCCCTTGAACCCGTATGAGAATGACTTGTCAAACACGAGAAGAGCCTTGGCCTTGCTGCAGGCAGCGACAATCTCTTCTGTCGGGAAAGGCCTGAAAGTCCTAAGCTTGCACATACCGGCCTTAATGCCTTCCTTGCGCAGCTTATCAATCACGACGCGGGCAGTGCCGCACACAGTGCCGAGACCGACAAAGACATAATCAGCATCATCAAGAAGATAAGGCTCGATAAGGCCGTCACCATAAGAACGCTTGAAGACCTTGGCGAACTCAGAATTCGCCTTCTTGATCACGTCAAGAGAGGCAAGCATGCCATCCTCCTGCTGCATCTTGAAACCCATAAACTGGTCAGGATAACCTATAGGGCCCATAGTCACAGGCTTGCCGTCAAGAGATACTAAAGGCTTGAAAGCAGGGAGGAACTTGTCAACATCCTTCTGGTCAGGGACATCGACAGGCTCATAGACATGCGAAAGGGTGAAACCATCAAGACAGACCATGACAGGAAGAAGGACATCCTTGTCCTCGGCAATCCTGAAAGCCTGGATGGTAGTATCAAGGGCCTCCTGGGCAGACTCAACATAGAGCTGGACCCAGCTGGTATCCCTTGCGTTCATACTGTCCTGGTGATCATTCCAGATGTTTATCGGTGCTGAAAGAGCACGGTTAGCGACATTCATGACAACAGGAAGACGCATGCCAGATACGACATGAAGGATCTCATGCATCAGAGCGAGACCTTGACTGGCAGTGGCTGTGTAGGTGCGGACACCAGCAGCAGAGCTGCCTATGGCTGCACTGAGAGCAGAATGCTCAGACTCAACATAGATCATCTCGCAGGTCATCTCACCGTCGTCGACAAAGTCAGAGATGCGCTCGGGTATATGCGTCTGAGGAGTGATAGGATAGACAGGGATACAACCAGGTCTACATAACTTGACCGCTTCAGCAACAGCCTGTGACGCTTCAGTTACTTTCTTCATCTTATGTCCTGTCTTTTTTCTATCTTCTATCTATTATACGATCTGCTTTATTTCTGCTCCTTCTCCATGGTTATCGCCTGGAAAGGACAGACCTGGGCGCAGATACCGCAGCCCTTGCAAAAATCAAGATCATAATCAAGACGCTTACCATCCTTCTGAGGGATAGAATCGTCAGGGCAATACATCCAACAGAGCATGCACTGGGTGCACTTGTCCTGGTGCCAGACAGGCCTGAGGGCGCGCCAACCACCAGTATGGTTAAAGGTCGAGTTGCCGGCCTCTTTCACGACGGCACCTGTCTCTAGGAGAAGATGCTTCTTCTTCTTACCGACAGCTGTCTTCACCTTCTCTTTGACCTTATCAAGCACCATCTTATAACACCTACTGCACCATATCGAAGACTTTCTTCACGCATTCTACATTCTTAGCGACGATAGCTTCCCTGCCAGGGAACCGCTCGCCAAGAGCCTTGCCGACAGAATCAAGAGAGACAAGGCCGGTCACCTTGGCGAAAGCACCAAGGATTGCTGTGTTGACGATGTCAGCCTTGAAGACCTCAAGAGCGACCTTGGAAGCATCCACTGAATAGACCTTGAACTTAGCATACTTCTTGTCCTGGACAGGCTTTGAGGTATTGACAATTATGATGCCGCCTTCCTTAAGACCAGAAGTGACATCAACAGCATCCATGAGCGAAGGCTCAAGGACCAAGACCATATCAGGATCATAGATCTGAGAACGCACATGGACAGGAGAATCATCGATACGGCAGAAAGACTCAACAGGAGCACCACGCCTTTCGACACCGAAACGGGGAAAAGCCTGGCTATACTTGCCTTCATAGAATGCAGATATCGCAAGAAGCTGGGCAGCAGTGACTGCGCCCTGGCCTCCACGTCCGTGGATCCTTATCTCGAGCATTTTCACCTTTTTCGGCCATATCAGGCCTTCTGGCGGTCCATATCTTTGGAAAGATATTTAAATATTTGTATTGACCTACAAATGGTTAATAAACCTTTGCGAGTTGTGATTTCAGGGTCTGGAACCAGAAGACCCACAACCAGAAGACCATGAAGACAATCTATACAAACATAATCGGGGCATTCGTGTTCGAAGATAGCAATCTGGTAGATGAAAGACTGTTCTCAAAAGAAGAGGTCCGTGAAAACTACGGCAACCTGGGAAAAGGCGAGACAAAACAGGAAAAAGAACTACTGAAGAAACACCCGGACGCAAAGGCGATTGAAGCCACACAACAGACACTCGAGTTTTTCTCAGACAACAGATACCTTGAGAAGCTCAGAGAGGCAAACATCATCATCACAAGGAAGAAGGTGTCGCTCTCGGTCATGCCAGACCACCTGATAGTACAATCGATAAACAGCATGGACGAGATGGACAAGATAGCCAACACGATGGCAAAAAGGCTGAGGGAATGGTACGAGCTGTACAACCCAGAGTTCTCACACAACATAGAAGACCACGAGAAATTCGTCAAACTGGTGCTGACAAAGACAAAGAGCGAACTGCTCAAAGAGGTCAATGTCAAGGAAGAAGAGACGATGGGAGCAGAGGTCGATGACAGGGACCTGAAGGCAATGAGAGAGTTCGCCAGCGAGCTCGACGCGTTATACGCCGCAAGGAAAAAACAGGCAGACTACATCACAGAATCGATGAAGAAGCACTACCCGAACATAACTGCGATATGCGGAGCGATGATAGCTGCCAAACTGCTTTCCATCGCAGGAAGCCTGCAGAAGATGGCGATGATGCCAGCGTCGACAATACAGCTATTGGGAGCTGAAAAGGCACTGTTC
>DUGW01000136.1 GCA_013331125.1 Candidatus Woesearchaeota archaeon
AGAAGACAGTCTACGAGATGAAGAAGATAATAGGAGACATACCATACTTCGCATTGCTCGAAGGAGGATATTCAGAGGAATCGATATATGAAGGAGTGATGGCATTCATGAACGGAAAGCCAAAGACGGCAGCAAGACCGCGGGCTGCAGGAAAAGATACAGGAAAGACCAAGAAAAGCAGAAAAGTTGGCAAGTCGAAGAAGGCTGTCAAGAAACCAGTGAAGAAAAATGCCGGGAAAAACACAGGAAAGACCAAAAAGCCTAAAAAGAAAAAGTGAATCTTCTCCTTCTATGATAAAGGCGATAATATTCGACTACGGCGGAGTGTTCTCAAAGGAAGCAGACCTGCACAAGTTCGCAGACCACTATGCGCCCAAATACGGCATAGACCCAAAGAAGTTCGGGGATGAGATGTACGAATACTGGCAGAAAGCGAAGGTCAACAAGATAAACTCCGCACTGTTCTTCGAGCACCTCGCAGGACAGCTGGATGTGGATGTCGATGAGTTCACAGAATATTTCATCCACTGGTTCGGGTTCGACGAGGAGATAAAAGAGTTCGTCGCCAGCCTCCAGGGGAGATACAAGCTCGGACTGCTGTCAAACCAGATAGAGATATGGCTCGAGACACTGCTGGACCATCACGACATCAGGAGACTTTTCGACGTGATAACTACATCCTACAATGAAGGCATAGCAAAACCTGACCCCAAGATATACAAGCGCGCGATGAAGGCATTGGGAGTCAAGCCAGAAGAGTGCGTGTTCATAGATGATCTTGAGAGGAACATAAAGCCAGCAGAGAAATTAGGCATGAAAGTCGTGACATACAAAGGACTTAAAGACCTGAAGAAAAGGCTTGTAGAATTCGGGATCACTCTATAAATCCTATCACGTCCCTAAGATCAGAGCTTTCCACGACATGATGGGCAACTTCTTTCAGGGCCTGACAGTCAGAATTGAAAGCTATCGACCTTCCTACAATCTTGAAAGCCTCGATATCAGTCTCAGCATCACCGATGAAGATGACCTCTGACAGCTGGATGCCCAGGTCCTCACACATATGCTCGATTATCTCAGCCTTCTTCTCAAGACCAGCACCTACAGGCCAGATAAAATCACCAGTCACCTTGTTGTCCTGGATGACCAACTCATTCCCGAAGATGTGGTCAATACCAAAATCCTTGGCCGCCCTGCGGGCCATGTCGATAGAGCCGCCAGTGATGGCCATGGTGATCAAGTCCTTCGATCTGATATGGCTGAAGAGATCCTTGATGCCATCATTGTAGCTGATCGCGTTGACAAGGTCATGATATGGTGCGGCGTCACGGCCTTTCCAGAGCCTGCCGACAACCTCTTCCACCAACCGGTCGTAATCAGTCTTGAGATATTTCTTTGTCAGGACCTTGCCTTCCTCAAGGGTGCCGAACCTCTCATGGAGAAGCATCCAGAAATTCACATCCCGGAAAAGGGTGCCATCGACATCAAAACAGACGAGTTTATATTTCATATATCCAGAAAGAGGCGTTATCTTTATAAATGATATGGAAAAACCATAGAATCAAGCCGACGTGGCACAATCTGGTACTGCGCAGGTCTTGAAAACCTGTTTCCGAAAGGATATCCCGGTTCAAAAGAAAAACGGGGTTTTTCATTCCACAAAACCTCCGGTTTCGTGAAAATCCGGGCGTCGGCGTCTTTCTTTTCTGACTGCCTAGAATATCTTTATGCCAAGCACTGCGAAGTAAGAGACATAAGTGCACAATACTATGTTGCCTATGATCAGGGGAGGAAGAAGCCGTTTCCACCTGTGATCAGCCACGCCGCAGGCGACAGTGAGAAGATTATTAGGGAGAGGAGTGAATGCCACATACAGAAATATCACCAACTGGATGATCCAGCAGGGCTCTTTCTCCATCCAACGGAGAAGACGGTCAATCTTATGCTCATATTTCTCGGTCAATACCTCTTTACCACGGTAACCAAGATAATAATACAGCATGTTGCCAGCAGTCATGCCAAGGCCTGCGATTATACCAAGTGCTATGGGGTTGAGCCCGCCAGCAGCAAGAGTGATTATCGCAGGATACACAGAGATGAAAGAGAACGTGGCAGCCTCACCGAACAAAGCGATGAGGAATGATGCGATGTATCCATTATTGATGCCTATCATGCCGACAATCTTCTCAGGATGATACCTGTAGAGGAGAGCTGACCATAAGAAAATGGCCATCAATATGCCAAAGAATGTGAACCACCTCTTCTTTTTCATATACGCAAACACCTACGATGTTATTCAATCGTTTTTATTCATACCTAAGAGCATCTACCGGCTTCAGTCTCGAGGCCTTGTAGGCAGGGATCACTCCTGCAAGCATACCGACGAGAAGCGCGACCAGCAGGGCTACAAGCATGGATGATGTGGTGACTATGGCCTGCCCGCCCATACCTCTCATGTTGGGTACGACGAACGGCATTAGTTTGGAGAGCACTATGCCCAGGAACACGCCGATGATACCTCCGATGAGGCCGATCAGGCCTGCGTTGATCAGGAATATCTTGAGTATGTCGCTGTTCCTGGCACCGATGGCCTTCATGATCCCGATGTCTTTGGTCTTCTCAAGCACAGAGGTGAACATAGTGTTCGCGATGCCTACTGCGCCGACAAGAAGAGAGACAGCAGCTATAGCTGTGAGGAACAATGTTATGGCGCCGGTGATCTCAGCGAAACGCGCAGCTGCCTGCTGCTGGGTGCGGATGGAGAAATCCTTGTTCCTCTCGGTCTTATGACGGGAGATCAGGAGCTTCTTCGTGACCTTCTCCTCGACAGCCGGAACCAGTTCCTCGCTCTTAGCCTTTATTATTATAGAGTCATAGACATCCTGATCCTTGTCTTCCAGCACCTGGTATGCCATCTGGATAGGCATGTATATGCTCGTGCTCTGGTCATCCAACACGCCGACTATGCGGAAAGAACGGCCCTCGATGGTGAACATCTTGTTCACGCCGAGAGGAGAATCAAAGTAAGTGTCTGCGAGACGGGCGCCGATGACGACGACGTTCTGATCAGCAGGACCAAGCAGCCTTCCGTCACGGATCTCCTCTGTCGTGATCTTGTACCATTCCTTCTGGTCGACGCCAGTCAAAGACACCGAACCTTTCTTGCTGAGGAACGCGATGTCGACCCTTCCGGATATCTGGGTATCCAAGGCAAATATCTCAGGTATGCCCTTCAGGACCTGGACATCACCCCTGTCAAGCTGAGGGATCTCATCACTTGCAGTCGCTCCGACATTGCTGCTCCCGCCACCTCCCATACCGCCGAATCCACGGGCAGCGCCGGCAGTCAATGTCAAAAGGTCAGCACCAAGACCGCCCAGACGGGAGTTCACTGACGGACGCATACCCTCGCCGAGAGCGACGATTGCTAAGACTGAGCCTACGCCAATGACGATGCCGATTATGGTGAGCCAGCTGCGAAGCTTGCTATGTATCACCATATTGAATGCCTGCTTGAGGCATTTGCTGAGTCTCATCGATAAGTACCTTCATCCAGGTCGGTCGTCCTGATCGGTCCATCCCTCATCCGTCTCTCGATATCACTTGTCGCCCCTGAGTGAGATCTTGCTCTTGGTCTCGTTCTTCTTGGGCGTCTCATACTTCTTACTCATCTGCATGATGCGATATCTCCTATATTTCAGAAGACCGATGATAAGACCGACAGCCAAGGCAGCACCCAAGATGTAATAGCCTATCTGCTTAAGAGCGGTCGTGATCGACCCGTTCCTGCCATTCTGGCCGAAGCCACCACCTGCGAAGTTACCTCGCATGCCACTTGCAGCCCTGGTGATGTTGGCGTCAAGGCCCATGGTCACGTCCTTGGTCAAGACATAACGGTCACCAAGAGTGTCAGTATATGCCACATCGACCTTTATTGTCTTTGCAGAAGAGGTCTGCTGCATCTGCTCACGCAAAGCGGCGCGTTCCTCATCAGTCATCTTTGCATAGTCCTCTCTTGACCTTGCAGGAGGACTGGTCCCTTGCGGAGCAGAGGCTTCCTGCTGGAGGCTGAAGCTGGCGACAGTATAATCGCCTTTGTTAAGATTGCCTATTATCGCAGAGTTGGAGCCAGAGACCCTCCAACCATCCTGTTCAGGGATCATTATCGATACAGACGATGCTGGATTGCTGCCGATATTGGCGATCGAGAATGAAGTCTCACTGCCGGTGCTCTCGGAGTAGGCGATCTCGAAATCAGTACCTCCGCCGACATAGACTCCTGCATTGTTGGTGACCTCTTTCTGGACTCCAGTCACAGGATCATCATAGACAAGAGAGAGGGTCAGCTTGTAGAGCCCAGGGTCTGCATTCGTATCTGCGATGACGTCATATGATACGGTGGTCTTCTCACCGACACCCAGGTACTTGATGTACTTTGTGTCAGCGCTGCCTACAGGAAGCACGACATCATCCTCGTTCTCCCATGAGAAGATGAGATCCTTCAGAGGTGCACGGCCGACATTGTTGATCGTGAATTCCATCGGTGTCTGCTGGCCGGGGACGAGCTTCACCTGACCGATGTAGATGACCTCTGCGTTCTCCCGTGTCTTCACGTCGACACTGAGCGTCTTCTTGATGGCTGCATACTCCCTCTGCCCCTCTTTGTAGAGCAGGACATCGATGTCATAAGAACCTTCCGGAATCTCGCGGTCAGTCATCACCTTGAACTTGATTATCTTCTGGTCCTCGACAGTCTGGAAACCCTCAAGCCTGTCAGTGCTGAGGATGTACTTCTGTCCCGAGATGGGCTCGAACGGGTAATCAAGCACAAGTTCTATGAAGTAACCTTCAGCAGGTTTCGATCCCCAGTTCTCGATACCTATCCTCAACTCCACCATGTTGCCTGCGATGGCAGGATCCGGATCCTGGTTCACCAGGCTCGCAGTTAGTATATCACTCTCTGATATGTAAGTGTACTCGGCGTACACGCAGGTGACTGCGAGCAGCAGAGCGACGACCGCGGCTATGCTCGTCAGACCGGTCTTTGTGCAGTTCATTTTGGCACCCTCTGTCTCTTGTTGATCTCTATCCTTATTATCTTACCGTCATGCAGCTCCACATGAGTGCGGGCATATTGAGCAAGATGGAGGTCATGGGTGACCATGATCACTGTCTTGCCCTCATATTTCCATAATTTGTATAATGTCTCGATGACTTCTCTGCCGGTCACGCTGTCAAGCGCGCCTGTAGGTTCATCAGCAAGTATTATCTCAGGATTGGCAGCGAGGCTCCTGGCGATGGATACCCTCTGCTGCTGGCCCCCAGACAGCTGGCTGGGGAGATGATGCATCTTATCAGCAAGACCGACTATCTTCAGCACCTCTTCAGTGCGTATCTTAGAGTCATGGTCTCCTCTCTCCTGTAGTTCAAGAGGAAGAAGGACATTGTCGAATGCAGTCATGGTAGGAAGAAGATTGTATTGTTGGAAGATGAAACCGATAGATTCACCCCTCAAAGTGGCAAGATTTGATTCTGACATACTTGAGATATCCTGTGACATGAGATGGATATGGCCTCTGGTAGGGATGTCAAGACAGCCGACAAGATTCATCATGGTAGATTTGCCGGAACCAGAAGCGCCGATGATCGCGACGAAATCGCCCTGCTTGATATCGAGTGTTATGCCCCTAAGTGCAGGTACCTCTACCTCACCCATCTTGTATATCTTCCATACATCTTCAAGATGGATTATGGACTTCTGCCCTTCACCCCTGACTTTGGTCGCCATCTGATAAACCTCGAATGAGAATGAACACCATGAGACCCTTTCAGGTCATGGATTCACCTCTATTTCAAACATCTATAAGCACCTCTACTATAATATAAAACATAACTACTGAAACTCTTTCTATTTATAAATAATGTGGGTTTTCCGTCCATGATTTGTGGCCATAAAGCGCTAAAAAAGAAAAAACTGGGGCTTACCAGCCCATATCAAAGTAGCTACCTTATCCGCGTCACTCCCTTCTTGTCGGGTAAAGCTCCATCTTCTCGCGCTCCCTGAGTTCGGCCTGGAGCAGTGTCTTCTGCAGCTCTATGAAGATTATCGCGCTCGAAGAGACCACAAAGATAGGGATCCAGTCGAACATGCCAAGAGATACAGTGCCGAAGATCGCCTGGAGAGGCGGAAGATATATCACCAGGAT
>DUGW01000069.1 GCA_013331125.1 Candidatus Woesearchaeota archaeon
CCTTACCAATAAGAATTTTCTTGTCTGCAGTAGTGTATAGTAAGTCTTGTGCGTCTGTGTTTATGGCTATTGTTTCTGCGCCTATGATTCCTACTTCTGTTATCCTGTTGATTGTGTTGTTTCCTCCTCCTCCGACACCGACGACCTTTATCCTTGCCAGTTGTCTTTTGAGGAGTTCTTCCAGTTCAGCGTCGATGTCCATTATGTTTTTCTTCTTCGCTTCCTGGACATTTTCCTGTCTTCCTTTCCTGTTGTTGTCTTCCCTTTCCTCTTTTGATGGATGTTCGCTCATCCTTTGGGTTACTTCCCTTATGAAGCTGTCCATTTTTCCTCCCCCATGTCCGCTTTTTTACGCCAGCTTCTGTTGTTGTTCTTGTCCCGGCTTCGCTTCCTTCGCTGCCGGCGCCTCTTGTTTCTTTGTTGTCTTTTCTGGCTTCAACCCCTCTTTTTTGTCTTCCTTCTTTGTCTCTTTTCCTTCGATCGTGAATTCGACTTTCTTGAGGTTCTTCATCACCTCAAGCACCCTTTTCTCCAGGAAGTCCAGGAGTTCTTTCGGGAATTCCTTCTTCAGTGTGACCTTGCAGTCTGTTCCTGTGATCTCGACCCCTATCGCTTCCATCTTCTGGTTTAGTGTCAGGTGCAGCAACGACCTTACTTTCTCTTTGTCATCTGTGATCTTGCGCAGGACCTTGACCTTGTATATCACTTCTTTGCCTGCGAATGGGTGGTTGAAATCGACCACTGTCCTTCCGCCGCTCACAGTCCTTATGGTGCCTACTGCTCCGTCAACATTGACCTGTAGTCCGGGCATGGGTCGTATATTGTGTTTCTTGAGTATGTTCGTGGGTATGAGTTTGAGCAGTTTTCCGTCTTTCTTGCCGAATGCCTGTTCTGGCCCCAGCTCAAGATCTTTCTCTGCCCCTACCTGCACCCCTTCTAGAGCGTCGTCCAGCCCTTTGAGTATCTGTGCCTGTCCTACGCACATTGTTATCGGTCCGTAGGTCATTTTAGGGTCAAATATTTCTTCTTTTTTGGCAATAGCCTCATTTGTAGTGTCAAATACGAGATTGGCTTCTTTTAGTATGCCTGTATACTCGAATTCGACNNTGTCGATCCACAGGTCATATTTGCTCTTGTCGAATATGTCCACATTATAGTATTTCTTGTATCTTATTGTGTCTGATCCTATCCTTTTCTTCAGGTTCTCTGCCTTCTCTTCCACGCTCTCTGCCGCTTCCTCATTCCTCTCTTCCAGCATGCCTTTCTCATGCTGGTCTTTATGTATCCTTCTTGCCCCTTCCATTATGTCCACTGCCAGGAATATCTTTATGCTTTCTGGTATGAAGTGGAATGCCATCCTTCCCTCTGCTATGAAGTTGTCCTCTTCTTTTCCCATCTTGACCAGGACCTTGTCCACCAGCTCGTCAGTCCATCTCTCTGTCTCTCCCAGTTTGTTGAACTCGTCGAGTGTCATCCCTCTCTCTTTCGCAGCTTTCCTCCTTATCTCTCCCATGTATACTCTTTTGAGGCCAAGCTTCTCTGCTATGACTTTGGCTACAGTGCTCTTTCCAGAACCAGGGTGTCCGTTGAATGTTATCTTCATCTTATCGACCACCTTTTGCACTGCCTGACAGACTCATGCTTTAAATAATGTGTGGTGTGGTGCTTTACCAAACCGAAAGCCCTACGTCAGATACCTCTCTCAGGAACCGACAGTATTTAATATCCATCTTCTTTCAGTGTTCCCATGAAGCGCATATTTCTCCTTTCAGGCGAGGATCTTGAACTTGCCAAGGCTGAGGTCCTCGCACTCGCGGACCGGTCCAACAAGGACTGCCAGATGGTGGACAATGTCCTCATCCTTGAGGCAGACTTTGACTTCCGTCGTCTGGCCCTGACAAGAAAAGTCTATGACTACCTGTTCGAATCCAATTACAAAGACCTCGATAAGACGATGGAAGACTTCGACTGGAATTCCGTATACGACAAGTCCTTCTCTCTCCGCATAACCAACGTAGGCAACTTCGCTTTTCATGAGACTGAGGCCCGTCTTGCCAGGCATATCTGGAAGAAGGTCCAGTCGCCGAGGGTTGACCTTGACTTTTCCCAGACAAAGATTGAGGTCATCGTCACAGAGAAGAAGATCTTCGTCGCTAGGCTGAACACTGAGCTTAAGCATGAGTTCCACAAGCGTCGCCCTCAGACCCGTCCTGAGCGTCACCCTACCACCATCAATCCCAAGCTCGCCAGGGCCATGGTCAATCTCACCGGTGTCCCTGTAGGCAAGGTCATCTATGACCCTTTCTGCGGCACTGGTGGCATCCTTATCGAGGCTGGTCTTATGCGTTTCAAGACCTTCGGCATGGACATAGACAGTGACATGTTGGAAAAGGCGCGTAAGAATCTCGAGTATTTCAAGATAAAGCATTTCCATCTTGAGCAGGGTGATGCCACCAAGATCTCGAACCTTGTCGATTATGTCGTCACCGATCTCCCTTACGGCCGCTCATCAAAGATAAGTCACGATCTGACCGATCTCTACGCGAGATTCCTCACAACGCTTGAGAACATCCTGCGTTACAAGGCAGTCATCATCTTCCCTAATTTCTTTGACCATCGTGCTCTGCTTAAGCGCACAAATTTTAAGGTCGAGAAGGAGTTCACCTGGTATGTGCATAAGAGTCTCAGCCGTAACATAGTCCTTTTGAGTAAGAAGAGATGATTATCGGCTGCGCGCCATCCCTTTTCTACAGCTCGAAGAAGTGTATCACGAGCATCACGAGTCCGACTATGACGACGAGCAGAAGTATTATGTCTGCTACGATGAGTCCTGCGAATCCCCAGTCAGTGCCTTTCTTCTTTGTCTGTGGTTCGAACGCTGATGGTGGCGGCACGTATCCGTTGTCCTTCACCACCACCTGGACCCCTTTGCCTTCTCCTGTGACCTGTTTGAACAGCTCTATGTTCCGGCTCCTCTCTCTTTGGTAATATTCCTCCTGGTCACCGTCCCAGTTGTCATCTCCGCTCTGCTTGTTGCTCTTTCCCTGCGAGCTGCTGTCGCTCTCTTGTTCCCAGCAGTCAGCTATCCTGAGTGTCTCGCTTTCTGTTATCTCGTCACCGTCATACTCGAGTATGAAGTCCAGCGTGTACTTTCCTTCGTTCCATCCTGATACATCTATCGTCCTTGTGAGTGTGTATTCATTGTCGTCAGAGTCGAATGCCTCTATCTCGAAGTCCTTTGAGAACAGCTCTCCTTTGTAGTCGCTCTCTATCCTGAACTCGACGTCTTCGTCATTCTCTCCTTTGTTCTCGACCTCTATTCTTACCCTTGCGGAATCTGAGCATGGTGAGGGATCATCTACTTCTATGTCTTTGAATATGAGTTCGTGCCTCTCCCTCTCTACCTCGACGTCTATGACCATCTCGTCTTCGTGGAGCTCTCCTTCCTCGTCATATCCTTGTACGGTTATCTCAAGTTCATAGTTCTGGTCTGAGTCTACATCCTCTGGTATGTCCCAGTCCCATCTTATTGTCTTGTATCCCTCAGCCCTTAGGTCGAATCTTGATGAGCTGTATGTCAGGTCATCGCCATCGTCTATGTCATGGAGCACCGCATTGATCTCGACATCCTCTATCCTCAGGGCGTCGTCACTGTCCCGGTCCCACATGTTCTCCACAGTGACCTCTATCTCTATCTCGGTGTCTGGTTCTACATACAGGTTTCCGCTTGATCCGGAACCTGAGAACTCCTGGTCACCATCGACATCTATCACTACTTTGTCTATGTCCAGTTTGTTTGCTGTGGCAAGAGCAGATGCTGAAAGGATGAATAGTGTCGATAAGAATATGACTGCAAGATGAGATGTCTTCATGTCTAATACCCCCATGACTTGGTGGTGAATCTGAGTTTATATACCTTTTCTTCCTCTTTTTAAGTTATCCTTGCTCTGCTTAAAAACGTTTAAAAACCTCGGAGATTTCCTTTCGTTTGGAGGTGTATAAATGGCTAAAAAGACTCGTGCTGTTTCAGTGAAATCTTCAAGAGCTTCTGCCAAAGGTCTGGCGATAGGTGATGCTCTGCGTTATCCTTGGGGTGTGCCGGGCAGGCTCTGGAATATATTGTGGATTCTGGTCCCTATACTTGGTATCTTCGCCTTGGCCGGTTATGGTATCCGCATCGCGCAGGCCATCATCCGCGGCAATAAGAGTGAGCTTCCCCCTTTCGGTGGTTTCTGGGATAATTGCAGGACCGGATTTATGCTGATAATCAGGCTGGTCCCGGTCTATATCATCGTCGCTCTCTTGGGCATGATCCCTTTTGTCGGGCAGCTGTTGAACATCCTTATCAGTCTGTTCATCATGCCTTATCTTGTGCTCAACACCATGATGAAGCAGAATATCAGTGCTAGTTTCGCATTCAGTGATGCTCTGAATGCTGTCACTAAGGATATCGGCGGCTACATAATGGTTGTCCTGAAGACCATCGTCTATTATTTGGTCTATGGGTTGGCCTGTCTTATCCTGATAGGTATCCCCTGTCTTGCATTCGGCGGCATCATCTTCTATGCAGAATGGTTCAGCAGTAACAGCAAGTAGTTGAGAAGATAGGGAAAAAATAATTTATTGAAATCATTTATTGTTTTTGTTTTTCTCTCGGATCACTTGCCGTCGAGAGGTACCTCTTCTCCTGTCAGTGCTGGTTTTCCTACTATTCCTGCCTCTTTTCTCAGGACCTCTACCTTGTCTGTCTTCTCCCATGTGAAGTCAGGGTCATTCCTCCCGAAGTGTCCGTATGCTGCTGTCTTCTGGTATATCGGTCTGCGCAGGTCAAGTACCTTCAGTATGTCTGCTGGTTTCAGAGGGAAATGCTTGTCCACCAGCTCTGCTATCTTGTTCTCGTCGATCCTGTTTGTCCCGAAGCAGTGTGTCAGCACGCTCACCGGCTTTGCCACGCCTATCGCGTATGCGAGTTGTACTTCGCATTTGTCTGCGAGTCCTGCAGCGACGACATTCTTCGCGATGTAGCGCGCAGCATAGGCTGCTGACCTGTCCACCTTGGTAGGGTCCTTTCCTGAGAAAGCTCCGCCGCCATGTGATCCGTGTCCTCCGTATGTGTCGACGATTATCTTTCGGCCGGTCAGTCCTGCGTCTCCGACAGGTCCTCCGATCTCGAATGAGCCAGTAGGGTTTACGTAGTATTTTGTCTTCTCATCGACCCATTTTCCGCATACCGGTTTGATGACCTTCTCGATCACATCCTTCTTTATCTGTTCATGCGGTATCTTTGGTTTGTGCTGTGTCGACAGGACTATCGCGTCTGCTCTCAGCGGTTTTCCCCTGTCGTACTCTATTGTCACCTGTGATTTTGCGTCTGGTCTGAGGTATGGTATCTCCCCGCTTCTTCTCAGCTCGGCCAGCTTCAGCAGCAGTTTGTGTGACAGCACCAGCGGCAGTGGCATCAGTTCTGGTGTCTCGTTTGTCGCGTATCCGAACATCAGTCCCTGGTCTCCTGCTCCCTGTTCTGCCCCTTCTTTGCCTTCTGCTTGTTTGGCATCGACTCCTTGTGCGATGTCTGGGCTCTGTTTGCTCACCAGTATCTCTATTTTTACGCCTTCTGGGTCGAATCCGCAGTCTGCTGTGTATCCTATCCTCTTTATCACGCTTCTGGCTATCTTCTCGAAGTCGAGGTCTGCCTTTGTCGTGATCTCTCCTGCGATCACCAGGTGGTTGTCTTTCACCAGGCATTCGCATGCGACTCTTGAGTAAGGGTCGACTGAGAAACAGGCATCAAGTACTGCGTCAGATATCTGGTCACATACCTTGTCTGGATGACCTTCACTGACTGATTCGCTCGTGAATAGGTATTTTCCGTTGAGCGTCATTTCACACCACCTCTATCTTGTCATGTCATTGTCATGACTTTTTCTTTTTTGTCTTTTTTCTGCGGCTTCCGCCGACACTGTCTGCGAGAAAACTGGAGATATTTAAACTTGATTGAAAGGATTATTCTTATCGGAATACTCGGTGCGTGTCTTTACGGAAATGCATCACGCTTAATGCTCCTTCTGCAGGTTCTATGCCCATCAGTCCGTACTCTCTCATGAAAAGCAGTTTGCTCATCTCCGGACTTGATGAATATACCTTTGCGCTTACAGGCATGCCTCTGCTTTTTGCCTCTTCATCTATCTTTGTGATAAATTCTTTTCCTACCCCTTGCCTTCGGTATCTCTGGTGCACTGCCATTATCCAGCAGTAGAATTCTCCTTCTCTCTCGAATGCTATGGCATCGCCTATGAGACGGTCCTCGTCTTTGGCTAGGAGTATGTGGGCTTCAACATCACTGAGTCGTGTCTCGTACTGTTCCCGGGAATATGGTTCCCACAGGTATATGGGTTTGAAGATCCTATGATTCAGCTCAACTATTGCTTTCAGGTCTTCCTTGTTTCCTCGTTCTATCTTTATGTTCTGCATATGTCTGCTGTCTTTTCGGTGATTTTTATTTTTTCCCATACTTTTTTAAACTCTGATTGTTCTTTCCACCCTATGATCCTCATTGACGTCCACGCGCACCTTGAACTCTTCGGTGATGGGCTAGACGCAGTCATCCAGCGTGCCAAGGCAGCCGGCGTGAAGAAGATAGTCGCTCAGGGTGTCAACCCTTACACTAACCGTCAGGTCCTTGACATCGCAGAGCGTTATGACATTGTCGAACCTGCTCTCGGCATCTATCCCCAGGATGCTCTCAAGCGCGAGGTGGAGTCTGAAGGTGATGACCATCCCTTCCAGGTGACTGACTTCGACTTTGATGAAGAACTCAGGTTCATAGAGCGCTCCAAACCTGTCGCGCTTGGAGAGATCGGCCTTGATTACAAGAACTGCACTGATCCTGACCAGCAGAAAGAGCGTTTCGTGAAGTTCATCGGACTCGGCAGGAAGCTTGACATCCCTCTTATCATCCACAGCAGGAAGGCTGAGCAGGATGTCATTGATCTTCTTGAGCAGAACGGCGCGAAGAAGGTCATCCTCCATTGCTTCTCTGGTAAGTTGAAGCTTGTCAAACGCGCCGCAGACCTTGGTTACTCTTTCAGCGTCCCCACAAATATCGTCCGCTCTGAGCATTTCCAGAAGATGGTCGAGATGGTCAACATCTCCCAACTCTTGACAGAGACTGATGCCCCTTACCTGAGTCCTTTCCCTGACAGGAAGAACGAACCTGCCTTCATCATCGAGACCATAAAGGTCATGGCGAGGATCAAAGGTATGACCGAAGAGGACGTCGCCAACAACATCTTCATGAACTATCAACGTCTTTTCTGAGGCCAGAAATCATGAAGTTTTGAGAATGTCTCTTTTGCCTGTTCCTTATTCTCTACGCCGACAACTATTGTTTTTATTGTCGGGATATCTTTTATGAAATTGACTGATTTTGCAATATCAAATCCCTCTGGACTTTGGAATACTCTGTAAGCAGTAACTGGTTTGTTTGCATATTTCAGTTTTTCAAGTGCTGTGTCAAGGTCAGGGAACGCCTCGTGCCTGTTTATCCACACCCATGTGCCTGCCACACCAAGTTTTTCAATCACATCAAGTGCTCCTCCGCCTTCGCACATGCCTAGTGGTATCATGCCTTCCTTTCTGACGATCTTTATCTCTTTTTTTATTATATCTTCACGTTCAAGTATTGCCAACGCACTTATTCCTATGTTTCCTACTAACGCAAAGTCGCAGAAATCTTTGAATCTCAAGACACTTTCAGAATACTCTTTCTCATCTAGCCTTATGTTTTTTATATCTTCCTTCGCGAAAGCTTCTTCATTGCCCTTTAGCCATTTATGGTCTTGCTGACAACCATTGATGTCAGCCACCGAACGCGCCAATCTTTTAAGGTTCTTTTCCTCCCACAAGGACTCTTTCCCTACATAGTAATTTGTTTGCCAGTGGTGGTTGGAGATGCATGCAACATCCTGATTCTCACGCTTGAATCTTTTCAATACCTTGATTAATGTTTCGTGCGGCGACATGGAAAAACCACGCACTCCCAAAGAATAAGCAGTTTCGAGACATCCTCTATATGCGTTTGCTCTTTCTTCTTCTGTTTCAAACTTATCTTTACTGAACCAACCGGTGAACTTGTCCTCACCCATGATGACTGTGGGGTAATCCTTGCCTTCAAGTTGGATGAAAGGGAATGTTTGCATGACCTGGTCAATTTTTCTGTATTATTTATACCTTTTCCCCTGATCCCAAAACATGACTTTTCTGTCCCACTATTATACACCGAACCGACGACGTATTTATAAATGCTGGGCTCCTATCTACGCCTGTTTATGTGCTATTGTCACAATCAAAAGAGAGATACGATTTTAGGAGGGATATAAAATGGCGATGAAGACTGTACCTAAGAAGGCTCCGCAGCCTGCAGCTGCTAATGCTCCTGCAGCAAGCAAGGATGAGCAGATAGGTTTCCATAAGGGCGCTCTTTCCACTTTGGCTAAAGAGCGTGAAGAGATGCTGAAGATACTTTCAATTGTTGAGCAGTTGATGCAGATGCATGTCTCTGCCCTGAAGCAGCTTGGTGTCGATCTTGAGAAGATGGCAGCCTCTGCGCAGAAAGCTGGCAAGGGCAAGCCTCTCGAGCATCAGCTCAGATAAATATTTTATTTTCACTTTTTTCCGGAAAAGAGGCATGTTCTGGGTCAGTTTTGTCACGTTATATTGTTGTCAGCCCCAATATTGCTTATTAACTCTCATGACATGATATGTTACGACACGTCGGCGAAGA
This sequence comes from Candidatus Woesearchaeota archaeon, assembly GCA_013331125.1. The sequence goes on from DUGW01000069.1 coordinate 8,783, forward strand.
CCGACAATGTCACAGGTGAGGGTATATGAGCGATAAAGAAAGACCTAGACTTGAGGTGATTGCAGGCGAGCTTTCCGATGATAAGGTCAGGGAGAAAGCGATCAACCCTGGCAAGAAGGCCTACATGTCTTTTGGCCAGGAAAAGCTCAAGGTCGATGATTATGCGGGCTTCATGAAGGAGATCACGCGTTTCATGGCCCATTATGAGAAATCAGTCAATGGCGGGGACCTTCCTGAGCAGATGGCTTTTGGCCGTGCCCAGGAGATACTCGCTGCCGCTTTCCAGAAGGAAGGTGGTTATGAGGGTGCTTACAAGGCTGCAAGGAAGGACCTTCCTGCTGTCTTCGAGCGTATGGCCAATGCTCTTGAGCAGAGGGCTGTTCACCAATACCAGAATTCGGTGCTGGCCAAGGTGGATCCTTTCGATTGGGACACTCATGTCTCGATGGCTAACCAGTACATCGACAGGATGAAGGCCTTTGCGCCTGATGTCAAGATGAAGAGCGCTGAGCAGATGGCGCATAATTGGCAGGGCCTGGCGATTGACTACGCAAACATGCAGGGTCAGGCCAAGTCTCAGCTCAAGGCCTACAACCCGAAAGCCGCTTAAGCAAACAGGTTTTGCCAAATCTTTTGTTTTTGGCTTTGAGAATCACCAGATGTTGTGAAGATGACTCCGGAAAGAGCATATGTCGGAAAGGGTATCTCCGGTAAAGATGCCGGTTCTTTTGATAGTTACATCTCTTCTAAGGCCCACGCCTCCGGATCTGAAGATTCTCTTCTCTACGGTATCACAAGGAAGGCCATAGAGGGATGTTTCACCTCTCCTTTCAGCGACGTGACTGACCGTCTTGTCGAGGATACTTATCGGAGTGTCTCGAGTATCACTCCTGATTATGGTGGGAGGAAGGAGATGCTTGACACCTACAGGAAAGAGCGTCTGAACTATGAGGTGATCGCTGCCAAGGGTAACCTCACTGAGGTCACCCGCAGGCTTCATGGCGTCACTGATCCTGACAAGGTGAACAATCTCAGGAGGAATGTCTATAGGAATGTCGACCTTGACATGGTGAATTACGCCAGGCCATGGAAGCAACAGCAATCCCTTGCTGATTCTTATAAGAACCCTTTGTCATCTGAGACTATCGAGTCTACTCTTAGGTCTAGTCTCAGCAGCTACAGGGAGAATCTCCATCCTAATGTCTACAATGACCTGAGCGAACAGATATCACGTTATTCTCCTCAGCTTGCTGAGGATCTTGGCCGGTATGTCCAGACCAACCAGAATCTCGTCAGGGATTGGGTCGATCAGACCAAGGGCATGACCCTTCAGGATTCGATGCAGTATGTCGAGAGGAATGTCATCATGCTTGCTTTTGAGAATGCTGGCTTTGATAAGGCCAAGGCTGCTAAGTATCTCAAGGATTCGAGGGAGACTCTCAACCGGCGTATCCGCGAGTTGGGCCTCAAGGAGGAACTGGAGTCTGCTGAGAGGAAGAAGCAGCGGGTTGATGGTCATAGAAAGCCAACAGATGTCGCTTCAGCGAAGCCAGTCGTCTCTGATGTCGACCGTATGCGTGAGCTGATTGCTGAGAAGCAGAGGTCTCTTGAGGCAGAGGCACAAAGGCCTAGGAAGACAAAGCAGAAGAAGGTCGACTTCCCTGTCTTTGAGGAATATCTTGAGCTTGCTGCTTGATTCTCTTATCCCTCAACACCCCTTCACAACAAGATTTAAATACTATCTTCCTTCCTTTCTATCTTGTTTTGAGGTGATATCATCATGGTCGTTAAGAATAAGCCTTCCACATCCGATTCTGATAAGGAGCTGCTGAAATATCTTGATGAGGCTGTCAAGCTTGAGAAGAGCTCCATGACTTTCTATTCTACTGCCAGGAACAAGGTCTCTAACTTCAATATGAAGGCGCTCCTTAACGCTTTCCTGACTGTTGAGGTCGAGCACTTGATTGCCGTAACCATGGTCCGGGATCTGGTCAAGTCCAGGCATACTGCAGAGGCGGTTAGAGAGGCCAAGAAGTTCAGGCATACGACTCCTGCCAATCCTTTCAAGGATATGGTCCAGTGGGAGAAGCTGACACGCAGTTACGGTTCTGACATCTTCACTTTGTTCAAGGGTGCCGAGGATCTTGAGACCCGCGCCGAAGAGTTCTATCTGGGCGCTGCCAAGAACGTGAAGAACCCCGAACTTAAGGCTTTCCTGAAGCGCTTTGCAGCCGACGAGGCCCGCCATCGCAGGTTCCTCCAGCAGCATAAGGAGGCAGTCTATAATGATGGCTACTGGTTGGGCATCGATCATGTGAGGCTCCAGACCTGATATTTTTCTTTTCATCTTTCTTTTCATC
>DUGW01000063.1 GCA_013331125.1 Candidatus Woesearchaeota archaeon
AAAGATATGGGATGATGTAATATCAATAGAGGATCGCAGGAGCCTGATAAACGGAAAGAACTACGTATACAGGTTCGTAAGAGAGAACAGGTGGCCAGTACTGGACTATGTCGGAAAGATGGGAAAGATAAACTGGACAGGATTCGACATCGTAGTGATGGAGAATGATACCATATTCTTGAATCCTAACCCTTATGCTGATTCCGGGGACCCGGACATGAACGGACAGAAACACATCTATGACCCAGATGAGGATGAACTGACATACTACTATACAGGATGGAAGTCTACTTGTTCGCCGGATGATGAAGACTGGTTCGACTTCGACCTGGGAGTGCCAAGACTGCAATGCTCAAGACTGGAGCCCAGCCATCCTTCGTCGAAGTTCAAATTCCCTATGAGCACAGAGGTGCTGGATGAGGAGATGACAAACGCATGGATGACATCAGAACCGTACCTTGCGACAGGAAGGAACGCCTCATATATGCCATCACATGACGACATAGGACCACACAATGTCACGATATGGGTATGCGACGAGGCAGGACTATGCGATTACCAGATAGTCAGGATAATGGTGGTGGACTTCCCGATACTGCATTTCAACGGAACAAACCCATACGAGGACATATCAGATGAAAAGGCATCAGTGGAGGACTTCTATAGGTTATCAGCTGATGGGACGACAGCATATTACACACCATTATTGGGATATGTGTTCACTGATGGTGTGGAACCATTCCAGGTCGTGATAGACCATCCATTGCAGATATGGGACATGCCAAGACCGCCGCCGGAAAGGGCAAGATCAATAGCATGGATACACCTGTACAACTTCTCACAGAAGGCGCTGAATTCATGCGGCACGATACCATGCATACATTATATTAATTTAAGCATAACATCAGTATCAATACCGCCAGAGATACTCAATGTTTCCGTGTACCAATGCCTGCCGCACATGAACCCGACACCAGAAGGACAGCTGATGTGGCCGTACAATGTGACAAATGCCTTTGATGCATCGCATCTCTGCTGCTCTGTCGGAGATAAGGTGAACAATTCATTCTCTTATACCGTGACGCCAGGACCAGATGCAAAGAGATTCTCAGTCCCACGGGTCTACAAAGAAGACCTGGACAAGGTGATTGTGTACAAGAACGGGGTAAAGTTCTGCACTAAAGAGGCAGAGAACCAACAGCAGATGTGCGGCGGGATAAAGATATACATAGAAGAGTCGATGATAAACATAGACATGGAGAAACCATTCTCTGGACCAGATACACAAAACTGTCCTCCGGGAGCAATGTGTTGGGTAGAATCTCCAGGAGCACCAGCAGGAAACTATACTGTAGAACAGATAAGCACAATACAGAGACCACCATGGGGAACTTACCTGGGAAGGGACACGACATGCTACGGAGGAGACCCAAAGATAGGGGCTGCTCAAGAGATGGAGATAAACGACATACACCATCCGATGGTCGAGAACGCAACAGCGATGACGCTCGGGTACTGGGACGACAAATGGTTCAACGACATCATGGCAATAATATTCGAGAGGAGATGCTCAGGATGGAGGGGAAACATATGCAACGGACCACCGATGGTGACATACCACCAGGTACAGGAATGTCCTGACATAGATACGGATAAAGGAGAGATAGAGCATTGCCAGGGACCAGACTACAGGATAATAGAACCCAAGACACTGGTAGAGACAGACCCAGACCAGCCATGCGGAGTGGACAGTGAATGTCTGTTGCCGCCAGGGATATGCAATGTCAAGAAAGGAGAGTGTTATAGATTACCGACTTTCTATGGCGGGGATTCACCATACGACTGCAAACTATATGGGCCTGGGGAGTCATTCGAGAAGGTATTCAACATATCAAGGAAATTTCCATTGACAGGCCTGGGGAACGGGACATGCAACACAAGAGCGACATGTTCTGATAGTTTAGATGAGTATGACACTTCTGTGACAGAAGGACAGTATGTCCTTACAGCAGGAGCAGAATGCTTCGAAGGAGAGTGCAAGAAACCGATAGCAGGAGGGGTGCAGAACTGTTACGATGACAGTGGATGGTATAACAAAGAGCAGGGGATACCTTTCTGCTCAAAAGAGACAGACCATTACTGGACACAGGCAGCAAAGTGCGTGGAGACATCAGGAGTGCCGGAATGCGACCTCATAGAACAGAGAGCATCAAGGATAGATCCAGACCTCAAACAACAATACTGCGAGGGATGCTTTGATCCAGGAGCACTGCCTGAGAGCATATACAAAGGCCAGGATGGAGGATGGACTGGGACAACATGCTGCGGAGACGATAAGGGAGAGGGAGGATGGCCGTATCAGGGAGCAGCACAGAGAGCCTCAGGAGCGACAACACCAGAAGCAGGGGCATACCAAGCGACAGAGATATGCGATGATTATTATGGATCTCATCCTGAAAATCCAGATTCTTGGATAGATAATGATTGTGATGGACAATATAACTGTCAAGATATAGGATCATGTTCAATGACCACAGACTCCCAATACAGAAATGCAAGAACAAACCCTAGCCAGAGAGCAGGCAGATATGGGCCAAGCAAAGGATTATGCTGCACGACTGATGACCAGTGCAGGAATTTCTTCTTCGGGTATACATATTATTATAATTCAATAACGGCAGCAGATACCAATGTTGAATGTAGCGATATCAATGAGTGTGAGTGTACGAAGCTAGACAAACTTCCGCCTGACTATTTCTGGCAGTTGGGGTTGGGACAATCGACGACAACTTTGAATCTTTGTGTGGCGGGAGACACTTTTAATGGTGATAGATCTATAAGATTGAACCCCGGTACAAATACCCCTGCAAGATGGAACTTTGAGATAACAGTGTCGGATGCTGATAATGATGGGGTGGATGAGTGTCAAGGAAAAGTCAATCTTATAGTGATGAAGGTGGCAAATAATATTCCTATGCCTCTGGGTCCTGGTGGAGTGCAAGTATCAAATATACTGGTTGAAAATCCTACATTCTTAGTTTTTACTAATATTCATGAAGAAACCTGTCTAATCAACCTGATAATGACGCCAGCTTAAGAAAAAAGGAATAATTAAATTATTTTATCTGTCGCTTTCCCAGCGGCCCTGAGCAAGAGTTGGGTTACAGGAAGCTAAAGCCTCCTCCACAGTCTCACCATCATTATAGTTATTCTGGGCGTCCTTCTCAGACTGCTGAAGGGACTGGTTAGCACCAGGGACGCAAGCCTCATCAAAATCAATGATGTAATCGAGCTCAGCAGCAGAGTTTGGCTTGTTTGCAGGGTTGAAAGCACCATAGCCACACTGGGTAGCGAATGCATCAACAGTAGTCTCAGGCAACCTAAGTTCTTTGTTAGGGCCTGTGCCGCAAGTTAATACAAGATATGAAGCGTGCTCGTCAACAGGAACAGTAAATACTAGCTCATCAGATGTTTGACCATCAGAAGCACCAACTGTATAAGTCTGGAGGCCGATGGCTGAATCCTGTAGGTTAGGAGCACCAATCTGACCAAAAGCATTGATCTGTGTTCCACTAGGACCTCCTGATACTGACCAAGTTGCTGGTCTGTCGGCGTAACAGTTTATTGACAATGCTGAACCAACCTGAGAACCAAAAACATAACACCCAGTGATCTTGACGTTGTTGGCTTGGCCTTCGTAGGTCAATCTTACTCTGGCGCTCTGGCTGTTAGGCTCCTCTGCATTGGAGGCTCTGACAATTATGTCCAGGGTGAGCTTCTCACCGTCTGCAAGGGATCTGCCGAACATGTCCTCAGGGTTANNTGTGACAGACTGACCTGGAGAGACAGACTGGCTGTAAAGAGTAGCTGAAGAATCGTCACCAGTATCCGAAGGAGTGGCGTTATCGCCAGTAGCTTCGACAACAGCGTCCAAAGAACCTGTGTAAGAATCATCAACAGCAGGAACAGTGAACTGCAGGCTGGTAGGACCATCAAAAGTGGAATTATCAGCAGGGCTGATGGCTGCAGTATTGAAAGGCTGAACAGGATTAGTACCAGTACCGCCATCATTACCATTGTTATTGTTTCCAGAATCGTCATCGCTGCAACCAATAAGTACGTAAGCTGCAAGAGTTGAAATTGCTATATCCCTAAGTGTTCTCATGAAATCGCCCTCCTTGCGAGTTTTAAGGGCTAGAACGAATGTTCCATTTATAAGCTTTTCGGTTTGTTGTTACTATATGGTGGTTATAAAATTAGATTTTTTAGGGCTGATAGGGAGCTTTCTCAGGGGTTTTGGGCAGTCTTGGAGGTTCTCTTTCTTCTATATTATATAGGGCCCTTTCAGGCTGAACTATAATTATCTGGGGCCTTTGGTATGGCTGCTGTGGCTTTATGCTGTTCTGATACAAAGTGAACGCAAGCAATGCTGAGAGGCCAAGACCAAGAGCCCAACGCATCATGGAGATATTCCGGTCTGTCTGCAAACGATAATCTTGAGTCTTTCTTTCTGAATCTCCAAGCATCTTAGATATCCTGCTCTCACTCTCTATCCTATACTCATGATCCCTTCTTTCCATCCTCTCAATGGTCTTTTCCATCGATATGATTGCCCTTTCAATCCTGTCCTCCACAGATTTCACCTTTGCTTCTAACGTATCAATCCGACTATCTTTTCCAAAGGCCATAGATCTTCAACTCCCTGGCCTAAACACCTTGTAGAGAATATGTCAGCAGATTTTATAGAGTTTTACCTTATATTTCTTATAGTATTGTGGAGAAATATATTTAAAGGGAGGGGCAATTGAGGTCCTTATGAAAAAAGAGGTTGTAATAGCGCTGTTATTGATACTTGTTCTGCCGTTATGTTATGCGCAAGACCCTACGCCTGATTGTGATAGGGATCCTGAATGCTGGCCAAAGACACAGACATGCGGGTGTGGAGGACAGCAGGAAAGGTACACGCTATGCGATGGCGGGTGCTCAGACTGGTACCCGTGCAGTGCACCTACAACAGAGACAGGATGCGGGGATGGGACTGATGATGACTGTGATGGGCTGACAGACTGCGATGATCCTGACTGTGGGCAGAGCAACCAATGCCTGGACAGTGACAATGACGGCTATCCAAGGATAAACGACTGCAATGACTTCATGCCAGGCATAAACCCAGGAGCACAGGAGATATGCAATAACAGGGATGACAACTGCAACACACTAATAGATGATGGACTACAACAGGAATGTGGAGTCAACAATCTAGGAATATGCACACTAGGCGTCGAGCAATGCGTAGCAGGAGACTGGATAGGATGCACAGCAATACTGCCGACAACAGAGACATGCGATGGACTAGATAACAACTGCGACGGCAATGTAGACGAAGGATGCTCATGCACAACAGGAGAGACTAGGAGCTGTGGCAGCGATATCGGAAGGTGCCAGGTCGGGACACAGACGTGCAGCGCAGGAGCATGGGGAGCATGCGCAGGAAGCACAGGACCGACAGCAGAAGAGTGCGGGAACAACATAGACGATGACTGCGACGGACAGACAGACGAAGACTGCGAACTGCCAGAACCACAACAGATAACACCACCTGCACAACAGACACAGCCAACCCAACCGACAACACCGACACAGCCAGAGAGACCAAAAGGAGAACCACTTTTGCCGACAAGACCATGCATAGACAATGACAACGACGGATACGGGATAGACTGCAAGGCAGGACAGGACTGCGACGACACAGACCCAGAAAACCATTTCAACAATGCCGAAGTCTGCGACGGCAAAGATAACAACTGCGACAACAGGGTAGATGAGAAGCTGACAAGGGCTTGCGGGACATCGAGAGGCATATGCAGAGAAGGACAGGAAAGATGCCAGAACGGAGAATGGACAGGATGCACAGCGACAAAGCCAGAGGCACAGGAGACATGCGGGAACTACCAAGACGACAACTGCAACGGGATGGTGGACGAGAACTGCCCAGGTCAAGAAAGCAAGAGAGATGAACTATTACTGAAGGCATTCCTGGACCAGGAATTCGGCGCAGAGAACTACAATCTCGACGAGATGCTGGCAGCATACAGAGAGACAAAAGACAATTTCGACGTAAAGAAAAGCTCCCAGACAAAAGACGGAAAGACAGAGATAACAGTCACAGTCAAGGCAAAACAAGGGATGAAAGACGTGACAATATACGAATACATACCCAAAGATGTAGCACAGACCACAGACCACATCAAATTCTACATAGAACCGAAGATAATCACAAAAGACCCATTGGTGGCATGGCACTTCGCAGAACTGACAGACGAGGTAGAGATAAGATATGAGGTAGAAGGAGAACAAGAAAAGGCACACGAGAAGACGAACACGATAGCACTCAGCCACAACCTGGAAGAGAAGCAAGAACTGCCATGGTACATGCTATTACTGCCGATAATAATCATACCCGCAGCAGGATTCATATTCATACTGCTGATACAGCTGTCAAAGAAACACAAGGAATAGATTTCTTGGTCCTGAAAAGGCGTCTGGATATCCTCAGTTCGTCATGCGGAGCTCATTCGAGTCTATAAGACCCTCGGTCTCAGCATTGTTCTTGTCGACAGTGGTCACGAAGAAGATCGTCTCAGGACCCCAAGGACACTCGCTCTTGAAGGCCTTTATCTGGGCACTCTCCTGACCAGCAGCATATTGAGCAGACTGCATCACCTTACTGATGCCGGATGGGACGCCCTTCCTGGTGTTGAAATCAATCCACTTGAAAGAGTCCTTCTTGAAACAATAGGCCTTGAACATCTTGATCTCAGACTTGTCAAGAGCAGAGCCGTCAACATTCATGTCAGGAGCCTTGACATCGATGATGAAACCCTCATCACCACCGCCCTGCACATTGATCAAGGCAAGGGCAGGAGGAAGATCATCCTTGGAAGGCTCGACCTTAGTGGCAAAGGTGAAGACAGGAGACTCCTTGCCATCCTGTTCGACAGCAGTCAAGGCATACTGATAATTCTCATCATTCTTGACGCCAGGAAGGAAATAGAAATATTTCTTCTGATTGGCATTATAGTAAAGGGTAGAGTCTGAGGCTTTCCTGGACTCGACGGTCTCTACCTGGACGACAGTCTTCACAGGATACTCAATACCATCACATCTCTGGCCAGCGATCTTGCAGATAGGGGTCTCAAATACAATATCGGTCCATTCCTCCCTGTCAGCGATGTTAAAGGTCTGGTCAAAGACCTCTATCTTGCCTTCAAAGGCAGGATCTACACGCACATCCTCAGGTTTCCGGTCCTTGATGTCAACGATGTTCACCTCATTTGAGAAGCGGTATATCTTGAAATGATTGATATTCACGCCCGGAATATCATCCCATACCAGCAGGGACTTATTGGTGGCAAGACGAGGATTCAAGACCTGGAAACCCTTTATCTCCTTGAGCTCAGGCTTGAAAAGATAGGCAAACTTCAATGACACGGGAATGGTGCCGAACCTCTTCGTCTTTGAATCATACGCAAGGAACTTCTTGTCACGGACTACGCAGAACTTCACCATGGTCGTATGCTGGGCGCACTTCTTCTGGCCAGCAGGAGAATCACCAGGAGCATAGAAGGAAAAGGTCTTATCATCATGCTTATAGATCTCAATGGCATCATCATCAGTCACAGAATACCAAAGCATATCCTTGGCACCCCAGTACTCATTGAAGACCTTGGCCAGACTGGAATCAATGCTCTTGAAATTAGCACTGCGGACAGTCACAGGCTTGGCATCAGTCTTCTCAGGCTGGACAAGATCAAGAGTGACATCACTACCGGAATTCTTGAAAGAGATAAGCCAGGCATTATTGCCCAAAGAGACAATAAAGAAGTCACCAAAACCAAGATCCTTAGTGCCTACCAACCAGGCGGCCATACCATAGACAGAGACGCCCTGCTTTGTAGGCACGCGGACAGTACAGGTACAGTCCTTATCAGAAGAACGCATACACTCAGAGATAGACTCAGCAAAGGTGTTAAGATTATGAACTGCAGGAGTCTCACAGAACTGCTCCCACAAAGAGATGTTAGAATGGTCCCTGAGGAAATTACCACCAGACTTAGCCATCCAGATCATGCCAGGAGTGGTCTTCTCGACCTCAGGCATCTTACCCTCGATACAGGTAAGATTACCAAGACAGCGCTCAAAGGTCTTCATATGCTCAGCGATACTGCTGTAGACACCAAAATCATAAGGAGCACTGACACGGAAAGAAGGATCGACAGAGAAAGGCACAGAGAAGGCAGGATGAGAAGGGCGAGAGATCTGTCCGCCCATGGGCAGACTGGGAGCAGCTCCAGGAGCGCCAGCAGTCATGACAGCAGCCTCGGTCCCGACAAGACCCTTACGGCGCTTGTCAAGATAAGTCATCATGTTATCCTGTTTCATACGGGCCCTATCCTCTGGGACAGGAGGACGCACCCAGACCTCTGGGAATTTGTCCT
>DUGW01000211.1 GCA_013331125.1 Candidatus Woesearchaeota archaeon
AATCTGATTAGTAAATTTGCCGCATTAAAGTTATTCGTTAAAGCGGATTTCTCTCACACCGGGCTTGGCTCATCCAATACTGCAGAACTTTACTGGGCTTTAAGCCCAAAGAACTATTGAAAAAACACCCATCGTCGAATTGAAAAAGACCTTGCCCATCGCCGAATTAAAAATCTCACTCACTATTCTCTGATTATTTCCCTTCTCACTTCTTCAACCCATTTGTTTGGCTTGCTGAACGTTATTTCATGGTTTGTCTCGTGCTCGTATATCGCAGATGCTATCATTGCGACCTTCTCAGGTGAGAGGCTGTGCCTTGAATACTTCTGGACAAGCGCTTCAGATATGAAGTCAGTGCCTGCATTGCCTTCGAGAAAGCATTTCTGTCTCATCAGGAATCTGTAGAAGCAGATGGTGTTGTTCACGCCTTCTATCCTGCTTGACTTGAGTGCTTTGTCCATCGCTTTTATTGCGGATCTTCTTGATCTTCCCCACACGATAAGCTTTGCAAGAAGTGAATCATACGAGTGATGTATGTTTATACCGGGGTACAATGCAGAGTCGACCCGTATCCTGCAGTTTATCTTAGGGGTGTTGTTTTCTGCTATGTCTATGCCGGTTATTGTTCCTTGTGAGGGTGCAAAGTTTTTCCTGGCGCATTCGGATATGATCCTGCATTCGATGGCATGGCCTTTGGCCTTCACATCTTCCTGTCTGATTGAGAGTGGCAGGCCCTGCGCTATCCTTATCTGCTCTTTGACGATATCGACGCCGGTCACCATCTCTGTGACTCCGTGTTCGACCTGTATGCGGGGGTTTATCTCGAGGAAGTAGAACTCGTTTGTTGGTGTCAGGAGGAATTCAACAGTTCCTGCGCCGACATAATCGACGCTTCTGATCAGCTGGCAGGCGGTATTGCCGATCTGTTCCCTTATGCTTGTGGGTATTGATGATGCAGGAGCTTCTTCGATGAGTTTCTGGAATCTCCTCTGGATGGAGCATTCCCTGTCAAAGAGGTGTATTACATTTCCGTGCGTGTCTGCAAGGACCTGTACCTCGATGTGTTTTGCCTTTACGCACTTCTCTGCATATATGTGCTGGGATTTGAAGCTGTTCTCTAGCTCTTTCATGGCTGTGCTGAAGCAGCTTATCAGGTCTTCCCTGTTCCTTGCTATCCGCATACCTCTTCCTCCGCCTCCGCTGCAGGATTTCAGTATGAGCGGGTACCCGTTCTCTTTTGCGAACTTGTGCGCGTCTTTCTCTGTCTTGAGTATCTCGCTTCCGTGTATTGTGGGGATGCCTTGGTTTTTGGCGATGTATTTTGCTTCGATCTTGTGGCCTGCCTTTTCAAGCACTTCGGCAGAAGGGCCGATGAAAGTTATTCCATTCTTTTTGCAGGCCTTTGCAAAACGCGGGTTCTCTGCAAGAAATCCATATCCTGGATGTATTGCGTCGACCTTGTGCTGCTTTGCTATGTTGATTATCTTGTTGATGTTGAGGTAGGTTGAGCATATGCTGTCTCCTTGGATGCGTACATATCTGTCGGCAGCAGACTCTATGAGCTTGTTCTTGTCTCCTTTGGTGTATACTGCAACAGTGTTTATTCCCAGGTTCTTGCACGTGTTGATTACTCTGAGGACTATCTCACCTCTGTTTGCTATGAGTATCTTCCTGAAACCGCAGCTTTTGATGTTGTTCATTTTGCGAGTTCGATGAGCACATCACCTTTTCCTACTGTCTGCCTGTTCTGGACCCTTATGTCCTTGACTGTGCAGTCTGCATCTGCCTTTATCTCGTTCTCCATCTTCATCGAGAGTATCCTGACAAGCGTCTGGCCTTCCTTGACCTTCTGGTTCCTCTTGACATCTACAGAAAGGATTGTCCCTTGCATCGGGGATCTGATGAAACGCTTCAACAGAGCATAATGGTCCACCAATTCTACGAGGTAATTGTCATGGTCAACGCTGGTGTTGTATGTGTTGTCTGCTATCTTATGCACACACGTAAAATGTCTTCTTCTGTTTACGCGGATGCTGTCATCTGATGGTGTTGTCCGTATCCTGTTGTTGCCGATGCTGACTAGATATCCTTCACCATCAGGGATTATGTCTACAGAAAATTCCTTGCCGTCTATTTTTAGTTTCATAGGGTCAGATTACAGGGGGATGTTGCCGTGCTTTTTCGGAAGTCTTTTTTCCCTTTTGTTGGCCAGTGCTTCCAGGGACTTTATCAAGACTTGTCTTGTTTCGACAGGGTCTATTATCATGTCGATGCTGCCGAGCTCTGCGGCGATGTATGGGTTGAGGAACTTCTCGGCGTACTCCTTGGCTTTCTCCTCTTTTTCAGGGTCATCCTTGAATATGATCTCTGCTGCCTGGCGCGATCCCATGACTGCGATCCTTGCTGTCGGCCATGCTATCACTTGGTCAAACCCCATCTCTTTTGAGCAGAGGACTATGTATGCCCCTCCATATGCCTTGCGCATTATGAGGGATATCTTTGGCACGTTTGCTTCTGCGTATGCATAGAGCAGTTCTGAGCCGTGCCTTATTATTCCGCCATACTCCTGGTCCTTTCCTGGGAGGTAGCCTGGCACGTCGACAAAATTGATTAGGGGTATGTTGAATGCGTCGCAGAACCTTACGAACCTTGCTGCCTTGTCAGATGCGTTTATGTCAAGGCATCCTGCNNATGATGTTCTTTGCGAATCCTGCGTGGATCTCAAAGAATGAGTTCTTGTCAAGCACCTCTTTTAGCACATCATGCATGTCATATGTCCTCTTTGGTTCTGCAGGGACTATCTTCATGAGCCTTTTATTCTTCCTGTCGCGCTTGTCTTTTGTATCCATCGTCGGGGAATCTTCGATGTTGTTTGAAGGAAGATAGCTCATGAGTTTCCTGACATTGAGGAACGCCTCGTGTTCTGAACCGTGCTCGAAGTGGGCGACGCCGCTGAGCTCTGCGTGTATCTCTGCGCCTCCAAGGTGTTCAGGTGTTATCTCCTCTGAAAGTGCCTCTTTTACCACCTTTGGTCCTGTGATGAACATCTTGCTGAGTCCTTTTACCATGAATATGAAGTCTGTGAGTGCTGGTGAATAGACTGCGCCGCCTGCGCATGGTCCTACTACCACCGATATCTGCGGGATTATGCCTGATGCTGCTGTGTTCTTGTAGAATATGTTTGCGTACCCGTCGAGTGATTTTATGCCTTCCTGTATCCTTGCGCCGCCGCTGTCTTCTATCCCTATGACTGGGCTGCCTGTCTTTATTGCAAGATCCATGACCTTTGCGATCTTCCTTGCGTGCATCTCACCGAGCGTGCCGCCTTTCTGTGTGAAGTCCTGCGAGTAGACATAGACCTTCCTTCCGTCGATGTTTCCGTATCCTGTCACTACTCCGTCGCATTTGAGGTCTTGCATCCCCGGGACCCTTGATTTTACGAACAGGTCGAGCTCTGTGAATGATTTCTTGTCCAGGAGCAATGCGATGCGTTCCCTCGCAGAGAGTCGCTTCAGTTCTTTCTGCTTCTTTTTGTCTGTCTCCCTGAGAGGTTTCGCCTTTCTGAGGAATTCCTTTGTCTTCTGGGCGAATAGGTTCTTCGCTCCGCCATGCTGCCTATACATAGTGGCCTCCGTTGACAGATATTACCTCGCCTGTGATGTATGTTGCGTCTGTTGCGAGGAAAAGCGCGACCTTTGCTATCTCTTCAGGCCTTGCGAGCCTCTTCAGAGGGTTTGCGTCGATGTATTTCTGTAAGAAGTCCTGCCTGACTGACTTTGTTATGTCTGTTTCCACTGCGCCAGGCGCGATTGCATTGACGAGTATATCGTATCGTGCGACCTCGAGTGCAAGGGATTTGGTGAATCCGACCACGCCCCATTTCGCCGACGAGTAAGGCGAGCGGTTCGGAAAACCGAATTTCCCCGCGGCCGAAGACAAATTGATGATGGAGGCGTTAT
>DUGW01000121.1 GCA_013331125.1 Candidatus Woesearchaeota archaeon
GAGTTCGTCACTGTCTCAAGGACATCCTCTATGTTGCCTCCTGAAGTCTCTGCCTCTATGACTGTCGCTATCGCCCGCTTTATCACTCCGTTCTTCGTCTCGTTTGCGAAGTTGGTGAGTGCCTTGTGCAGCGGTATTGACCATTCCACCTGGTTGGCGAGTTTCACGACGAAGGGCGTCAGTGAGCCATAGTCTGTCCCTGCGACATGCACTATTGCCTTGCCTACCGGCATGCCTGACTTGATCGCTCCGACGAGGTTACGCACAAACTCTGGGAACAGGGCCTCGAGTTCCTTCTGTTTCCTCTGGTTGACGAAGAAGTCTATCCAGAACTGTGACCATGACATCGTCACTGCTATGATTATGAGAGGTATGAACCATGCTGTCCTGAGGAACAGGGCGAAATCTACAGCTATGATGACTGCTCCCATCAGCATTCCCATGATGTGTCTTCTTTCGAACACTATTGCCATGTTTTACCTCTTGTCTATATCTCAGGTTGTGTCAGTTCCAGGAATGTCAGGAACCCAATGTTCAGTACGGGGATTATGACGTATGTCCCCAGGACTATTATGATGTTGACGTCTATGCCGCCTATCTTACCTCCCAGGAGGCTGACCAGTGACAGAGCTGCCACGAAGAACAGCGGCGCTGCTATGAGTATTCCCGTGTAGATGTCTGAGTATGTGGAAATAGTCTCTGTGTATTTCTTCCTCTCGAGCTTGTAGTTGAGCATCGCCTCTCCTGCTTTCTGTGACAGGAATGATGATATGTCCCCTCCTGTCTGTGTCGTCGATACCATGCCTTCGAAGAAGTCCTTGAACTGGTATGATGGTGTGGTGGCTGCCACTGCCTTGATGCCTGTGAGTACATCGTAGCCGAATACCTCTATGTAGTTGACTATCTTCTCTACCTCTTCGCTGACCTCTCCGTATTCTTTTGACTGCGATATCAGCTTGAACATCTTCGTAGGTGCCACCCCTGATGCGCTCACTGCTGCCATGTGGTTTATCGCGAATGGCAGGTTGGTGTTTATCGACCTGCGCCTCTGTTTGACCAGTGAGTAGGGGTATGCATAGAACCCTGCGAATGTTATGAGCCCGAGCAGGCCTGACATCATGAATGTCCTTAAGAGTATCTGTACCGGCGGCAGTGGTGTGGTGGAGAAGAAGAATCCGAAGAACGCCAGTCCTGCGATGAATGCTGAGAGCACTCCCAACACCATTATGTTGACGTATGTGTTTGACAGCAGTTTGATGTTTGCCAGCCTTAGTGCGTGGTATAGGTCCTTGAAGAAGTCTGGGAATGTGTCGAGCAGGAATAGGCTTATCCTCTTTATCGTCAGGTTTGCCAGTGATCCGAAGAATGATGGGTGGTATATCTTCAGTGATTTCCTGCGCTCCATTATGTCCCTTATCCTCTTTGCCTCCCGTGTGAGTGCTGTCGCTGTTATCTTCTCTATCTGGGCGCTTATCTCTGGCTGGGCCCTCCTTCTCAGTGTCTCCATCTGCAGTGTCGACATCTGGACCTCTGATTTCTTTGCTGAGAACTCGACTTTCTCTTTCCTTGCGAACAGGTTCTTGAACCATCCTATGCCGAAGCCTCCGCCTATGCCTACCGCCCCTTCATCTTTCTTCCCTGCTGCAGGTCTTGCTTTCGGCTGCTCGATCGTGGGGACTGGTTTTTTCCACATGACCTCGAATGCTGATCCTTTCTTGACTTCCAGCTTCTTTCCCTGCTTTGCGCCTGGCTTTGCGCCGGCCTTTAACTCTTCTATGTGCTTCTCGACCTCTTTCTTCACGAAGATGCCCTTGAAGAACATGGTCATCCTGTCGAATAATGATGGTTTGACCTCGACGAGTACCGGTCCAGTCGGCGGCATCTCTGGGACTTCGAGTCCTTCCTCGACAGCAGGTACCGCTGGCCTTGGTTCTGGTGCCTGGACCCTCTCAACCCTCATGGGTTCTGGTCTTGGCGCAGGCCTTGGCAGAGGTCGTGGTTCCGGTCTCGGTGCTGGTTTCACAGCAGGCTTTGCCTCCCTTGCACCTTCCATGGGCACCTGTGCGTATCTCTTGTCCTTGTATGCCTCGTAGAATATCTCTGAATTGTATGTCTCTATCCTCTTGAGCAATGATAGGATGTATGAATTGTAGTATTGGATGAGCTCGTCTTCTGTCTTTCCTTTCAGGAGCCTCTTCAGATTTTTCTCGTATGTGAAATAGTCTGTCTTTCCTGCCTGGTATTCGTCGAAGAGCTGCTTTAGGCCTCTTTTCAGGTTCCTCTTGTAGAAGGAGTACATCTCTACCTCTGCGAGTAGGTCAAGTACCTTCTTCACTAGGACCTGTACATTATCCATCTTGTATCACTGTTCTCTTGCTCACGCATGACTGCAGTATGGTGATGGCTTCCTGCCGACCTTATTCCAGCAGTCCGTGTGCCTCTATCTTCTCTACGACATTCTTGACATGCAGCGAGAGACGCAACAGCCTGTCTCTTGCGAACTTGGCCTCTTCCTGCCGTATGTCTTGGTCCTGCTTGTCTGCAGCACCCTCCCCAACCAG
>DUGW01000120.1 GCA_013331125.1 Candidatus Woesearchaeota archaeon
GTATCTCAGTTCCCTTCTCGGGGCTCCCTCTCTCAAGGCCCCTACCGATCACAGACTTGGTGGGCCTTTACCCCACCAACAATCTAATCGGCCGCTAACTCATCCTTAGGCGTTGCCTTTGGGAAACACTTCTTTCCAGAACTGGTTTCCTATCCGGTCTTAGCCTCAGTTTCCCGAGGTTATCCCAGACCTAAGGGTAGATTATCAACGTGTTACTGAGCAGTGTGCCGGTGCTCCGAAGAGCCCCAGGACTTGCATGGCTTAGTCGAACCCTGATAGCAGCAATCTCCTGCAGGATCAACAGGAACTGCAGTTGGTCGCATATCACTATCTTTTGGTCATAAGAAAGCTGAATTACTTTTATCCGCCGTAAAGGCGGACAATTGTGGCTTCTTTTGCACTAAACATTCCTTATTTCATACTTGACTAGGATTTCTCAAGTATACACCTTCTAGACCCACCAATACGTGAGAATTATGGAGTTGATTATGTAAACAAGTTAGTTTGGACGAAAAATTCCTGATATTTAAAGGTTTTGGTCTATAAAGGGTGAGAAGTGTATTTTTGGTGTTTTGAGGCCTTTATCACGTTTTTACTTAAGGCGTTCTTACTCATACATCATATTATTATATTATGTCAGATTATTGTGCATACAACATTTCAAGGACCTGAAATAAAAATCCACAATAAGCTTTATATATGACTTATTCGGTTGTGACTGAATCATGCCACCAAAAAGAGGGGCCAAGACGGCCAAAAAGGGAGCAAAAAGTGCCAAGCCTAAGAACGATGAAGTGCTCAGCCTAAACAGGGAGCGGGTCAAGGTATGCCCTGACTGCGGCGGAAGCAATGTCATCTTCGATGCGCTGATGGCACAGGTGATATGCCACGACTGTGGACAGATGTTCGAGGAACTGCCTGATCATATGAAGAAAGATCCTGATGAACTGACCTTCTTATGAAGACCAGAAGTCAGGAATCATCTAAAGAACCTGTTGATCATCCTTACCAGAACACTTCGACATCATCAGTCCTTTGGTAGGGTCTGATATCTGATTCTATGACCTTCATCCTCTTGCCAGCACCATATTCCTTAAGGCCTAGCCAGGCGATCATCAGACCATTGTCGACATTGACATCATTCGGGACAGTGAACAGCTTTGCACCACGCTCTTCACACATGACCCTGGCCATCTCCTGAAGACGCTTAGAACAGGCCACGCCACCGCCGAGAAGAAGCTCTTTCTTACCAGTATGCGCCATGGCACGCTCACTCACCTCGATGAGCATGGCAAACGCAGTCTCCTGAAGAGAGAAAGCCAGGTCTTCCTTGGAGAACTTACCGCTGTCAAACTTCTGCTTGAGATTTGTGAGAAGGCCGCCGAAAGAGACATCCATGCCCTTCACTGTATAAGGAAGCCCGACGAGAGACTTCGCCTTCAGGCTCAACTCGTAGAGCTTAGGCCCTCCAGGGAAGCCAAGACCCATATGCCTGGCGAAAGAGTCAAGGAAATTGCCCACGCCGATGTCAAGGGTCTCGCCGAAGATGCGGTACTTGCCGCCGTCGAAAGCAATTATCTGGGTGTTGGCACCAGAGGCGTAGAGAAAGACAGGATCCTTGGCAGGGGTCATAAGCTTGCCTATCTCAAGATGCGCGATGCAATGGTTGACACCAATGATAGGCTTCCCATATGTAGAGGCCAAGGTCCGGGCAAGCACAGCGCCTATACGGAGACAGTTACCGAGACCAGGAGCCTGACTGTAAGATATCAGGTCCACCTCTTCCAGGGAAAGCCCTGCCTTGAAGAGAGCGCGGTCAAGCACATCCCTGAAGTTCTCCACGTGATGCTGGGCGACCTCAGAAGGCACCATCCCGCCCTCACCCTCATCCGTGGTGAAAACTGACTTCTCATTGGCATAGACCTTGCCATCACTGTCTATGATGCCTATACCGAATGTATGCGCTGTGGACTCAATCCCTAATGATATTATCCTCTTGGTCATGCCTCCTGGCAGAGTAGGAAAGATATAAAAAGGTTGTTGTAACCCTCAATACTGCGAAAGGAGACAAAATGGCTTTCGAGAACGAACCGATAACATTCGAGGAATTCATGGAGCTCGTGAAGAGCAACAACCCCCATGCAAACCAGGAACTGATAGCGAAAGCCTACAAGTTCGCGAAGAAGGCGCATGCAGGACAGCTCAGGAAGTCAGGAGAACTATTCTTCGAGCACCCGACAGAGACTGCAAGGATACTCATAAACATGAAGGCAGACTCAGCCACCATCTGCGCAGCACTTCTGCATGACACTGTAGAAGACGCAAGCACATCGATAGATGCAGTGAAGAAAGAATTCGGCAAGGAAGTTGCGGAACTTGTCGAAGGCATGACAAAGATAATGGGGCAGCAGTTCCCGACAAAAGAGGAATACAAGGCAGAGAACCTGAGGAAGATACTGCTAGCTACAACAAAAGACACGAGGGTGATCCTCATCAAGTTGGCAGACCGTCTCCATAACATGAGGACACTATCCTCTTTCCGCGCCGACAAAAGGGTCAGGATAGCGAAGGAGACACTTGAGATATTCGCCCCGATAGCAGAGAAACTCGGACTATGGAAGATCAAAGGAGAACTCGAAGACCTTTCATTGAGGTATATAGATTATGAGACATACAAGATACTCAAGGAGCAGATCCATGAGAAGAGAGCACAGAGAGAGCAGATAACGCATAAGATAGTGGAGACCATACGCAGATCCCTGGAGGAGAAGGGGATAAAGGCCCAGGTCGTAGGGCGCGCCAAGTATTTCTATTCCATCTACAAGAAGATGCTCAAGAAGCAGAGGGACTTCGACCAGATATATGACCTTATCGCGATAAGGATAGTCGTCGAGAACATAACCGAGTGCTACAAGGCTCTGGACATCATCCACACATTGTATGTCCCCCAGCTCGACAGGTTCAAGGACTACATACAGCATCCGAAAGCGAACGGCTACCAGTCGATACACACTTCGGTGCTCTTCGGCAAGAAAGTGCTCGAGATCCAGATAAGGACAAAAGAGATGAACTATGTCGCAGAGTATGGTGTCGCGGCTCATTGGCATTACAAGGAGACAGAGAAGGACAAACGCTTCGACAGGAAGATAATGTGGCTCAGGCAGATACTCGACTGGCTGCAGAAATCCAAGGGTGCAAGAGATTTTGTAGAGAACCTCAAGATAGACCTGTTCGAGAACGAGATAATAGTTCTGACACCGAAGGGCGACCCGATATCCCTTCCTGAAAAGGCGACACCTGTGGACTTTGCATATGCCGTGCATACTCGTGTGGGCGACCACTGCTCAAAAGCCATGGTCAACAACAAGCTTGAACCTCTTGATTACCAGCTCTACAGCGGAGATGTCGTGGAGATCGTGACCCAGAACAATGCCAAACCCTCAAGGAACTGGCTGAACTTCGTCGTGACCAGCAAGGCGAGGAGCAAGATAAGGTCAGCACTCGGCATAGAGGTCGAACACAGGCCGAAGAAGCCCAAGGAAGATGAGGAAGAACTTCCGAAGAGCATGATAGACCATATCGAGTTCAGCGGAAAGACCAGCCAGCTGAAGATATCCAAATGCTGTGAACCCAGACTTGGCGATCCTATAGTCGGCTTCCAGACAAAAGATGGAAAGGTCACGGTACACAAGAATGACTGCGTCAACATACATTCACTCGACCCTGACAAGAAGGTGCCTGTCAGCTGGAAGACAGTCGAGGAGTTCACAAGGAAGCTCAGGGTCTTTGTTGCAGAGTCACCGAGGATACTTGCAGAGGTACTCAACATCCTGGTCACAGAGAAACTCAGCGTGAAATCAGTGAATACAAGGATGAGGAAGAAGAAAGTCATGCTGACATTCAAGATAGAGGCGAAAGACCTGAGCGATCTTGACCCCGCAGTGGAGAAGATAAAGAAACTGCCAGAGGTCGAAGAAGTCAGGGCTGATTAATCAGACATCTTGTTCTCTCAATATCTCTTATATCTATCATGCCCTTCTACATGTCTGGTCGTATCCTTCATCCGCCAGAGGTACAGCATGAGCATGAACACGCCTATGGTAAGGAATGCATCAGACAGGTTGAATGTCGGCCAGAACGAAAGGTTGAGGTAGTCGATCACATAGCCGAAATAAATCCTATCCATAAGGTTACCCACTGTACCCCCGAGGATGAAAGATGAAGCGATTATCAGATAGTTCTCCTTGACGATCTCTGAGTAGAAATACACAAACAGGACCATGACTGCGAGAGCTGCTGCCATGAAAAGTATGTTGAAACCCTTCAGCATGCCGAACGCAGCACCGATATTGTTGACGCGGGTGATGTCAAAGAAGCCCCTTATCACCGGGACGGTCTCTCCGATCTCCAGGTATTCCTCGATGTAGAACTTGGTGATCCTGTCCACCGCGACGATGACAAGCGTTATCATCGCGATGGCTACATTGTGTTGCCATTGTGCTTCTGACCTTCCTTGCACCATCTATATCACCAGTAATGATCCCTGTTTCACCATGAATATCTCTGCTTTCCACCTTGATCGCCCTGTGCTATGCGCTCAAGATTATCAAGACGCCTGTTTATCGAGTCGACACTGGACCTTATGGCATCAAGCTTTGCCTGGACAATCTGCAGGTCCTTCGCGATGTCAGACATGTCAGGACCTCCAGCGTAATAAGCCTGTTGTGAAATTTGTTGTTGAGGAGGCATCTGCTGTTGCTGTTGAGGAGCCTGAGCATGATGC
>DUGW01000064.1 GCA_013331125.1 Candidatus Woesearchaeota archaeon
GGCCGTCGCGAGGGGTTGCTCCCTACGGGAACGCAGGCCCTACAGATAATTATGCCAAGCCGAGGACGGGCGCCAACACCGAGCGAAGCGAGACTCTGGAAAGAGCCAAGCCTCAGCATATCGGGCCCCTTATCCTCTCTCTTACCATTGTCACTCCTCTTCTTACTGCGTATTCCAGGTTCTGTCGATATTCTGGGTTGCCTGGTTCCAGCTGTACTGCCTGTCCCAGTGCTATCGCTGCCTCTTCCCACCTGGCCAGTTTCGCCATGTTTGTCCCCATGTTATACCATGCCTGGTGGTCTTTTGGGTCTTTCTTTACGACTTCTCCCATGGTCTCTACTGCTTTTTCAAGGTCTCCTCCCTGCTCGTATGCGCATGCGAGGTTGAAGAGGAGGTTGATATGCAGTCCTTCGCATTCTTCTCCTGTTGCAGTATACTTTTCCAGAAGGCCTTCGAATTCTCCAATCACTACGCCGCCTCTTCTCTGGTCCAGGTATTCCCTCACGATCCTCTGCATCTCTTTTCCTATTGTGCATATTTCTTCTTTCATCTCGATCTACCTCCATCTAGGTCATGTTTTTTTCTTGTATGCTCTGCTAAGATTACTCGCTCTTCTCTGAGCTTGACTGTTTAGGACTAGAGTTACGACTAGAATTGTAGATCTCGATTGTGTTCTTCTTCCCGAACCGTTTTTCTTTGCGTTTCATTTTCTCCTCCATTGGTCTTGTTTTTGGTTTTTTATCGTCGATGAAGCTCTCGCAAGCCGTTTTTTGTCAGCTTGTTATGGAAGGGCCTGTGCTTCGCTCTACATAGAGCTAGAACTAGATGAACTGGATTCAGTTCCGAATAGCACGGCATTTCTCATGATGTGTTGTGTATGTCGCCCAGGTATATAAAATTTTCTGGTGATCTTATTGCTTCTTAGAATTCAAACACTTCTGCGCTCTTCACTGCCTCTTCCACTATCCTGTCGACATCTATCTTCTTCTCTTCTTTCTCCATCATATCAAGTTTCGCCTTCGTGATCGGTCTTTTGGGCACTGCCCTGCAGCATATCGCTGCCTCTATCGATGTCTCATAGGTCCCTATCTTCTTCGCGAGATCGACTATCTCTTGTTTGTCATAGCACAACAATGGCCGCAGCACCGGTATCTTGGCTGCTGTGTCAGTCACAGCCATGTTGTCTAATGTCTGTGATGCCACCTGTCCCAGGTTTTCCCCAGTGACTAAAAAGCCGCATCCTTCGATCTCCGCTATCCGTGAAGCCACCCTGAACATCATCCTTCTGCACAGTACGCACCGTGCGTCATTCATGCAGTTCCTCATCAGTTCTGCCTGTACGAGATATCCGTGTTTCACGACATATAGCTTCTTCACTCCCAGCAGCCCGCAAAGCTCTTTTGTCTTTTCTTTTGGGAGTGAGTCCACCATCGGCTCGTTCGAGAAATGGACTGCTATCATATCCAGCCCTTTCTTCTTCATGATCCACGTCGCTACAGGTGAATCAATCCCTGAGCTTATCAGTGTCAATGCTTTCATGTTTCTTCAGGACTCCCCGCTATGTTTTAAATCTTTTGTAAGATAGATGCCGGCCGCTAATGTCACTTCTGGGGCCTGATATAGAAGTATGCTGCTCCGCTGAACAGTATTATCGCGACCCCTATCACTGTCATGAGTGTCTGTATCCCCAGGTAGTATGCTATCGCTCCGCTTGCTATGTATGACAGCAGGTCTCCCATCTTTGCGAATGATACGTATTCTCCAAGCACTGACCCTTCTATCTTTGTCGCCTCTCCTATCTGTGACAGGAATGATGTCGCTGTGACATTCCATACTGCTGTGCCGAGTCCTGCGAAGACCAGTACTGCCATGAATGTCCAGTATGTGTCTGCGAAATGCAGTGCTATGAACCCTAATCCTGTCATCACTGTCCCGAAAAGTATCCCTCTCCATTGTCCTACCCTGTCTGCTATGCTGCCGAACAGGAACTGTAGCAGGTGGAAGAATGTGTATGCGAATGTCGCGTAGCCGACATACTTGAAGCTGAGACCGAAATTCTCTATTATGAACAGTGGGAAGAACACGAATGTGAGCGGTATTGATGCGTGCATCACGAATCCTAGTATCGCCATGCCTTTGAGTCTCCTGTCTTTCAGGAACTGTTTCCATTTCTTCCATATCCGGAAGTCATCTTTGCTTATCTTCCTGTGTCTGTGGTTGTTGCTTCTGAAGGTCAGCATGATGAATGAGATGAGCAGCACCACCATTGCTATCACGAATGGTAACTTCAGGTATTGGTCCGCGAGCAATCCTCCTATCACCGGTGCCAGTAGCTGTCCTATCTGTAATATTGTCAGCGCGACTCCTGAGAACTTTCCTCTGACCTTGTCTTTCAGCTGGTCTTCCATCATCGCCAGTCCGCTGTATATCACTGCTGCGTATGCTACTGATTCGAACAGTCTTGCGAAGAATATCACTGGCCTGTATGTGTCGAACATGTAAAGGACTATGCCCATGATCTGGCATCCGATCCCGAATATTATCACTTGTTTCCTGCCTATGTGGTCGCTTATGCTTCCTAATATCGGTGCTGCGAATATCAGCACTGCTGGGAATATCGCGAACACGATCCCCAACTGAAGGTCATTGAAGCCGAGAGACTTCACATATGGTGCTAGTATAGGGTGGAACAATGATATGCAGAATAGGTAGACTGAAGTTATTCCTGTAGCTTTCATATATTCTTTCAGATGTATGTTCATCAGATGCCTCTTTTTTTCTTTTCACTGGGTCGCTATCTTATATATTTCTTTTGCTGTCTCTCTTATCTTCTCTTCGTCTTCGCATTCCCTGAATATCAGCTCTCCATATTCATGGACCAATACTTTTCCGTTCTCTGTCTTTATCACCAGGAGGATCGGTGTGTCCATCTCTACCTCGTATTTTTTGCCTACTTTTGACAGGTCCAGCCTCTTGTTCCATTTGACAGAGTAGCCTTTCTTTGTCTTGCATCTGTTTATTGTGAAGGGTGGTTCCATTCTTATCTCCGACCTGGCTCTTTAGAGGCTATATTTTAATATATAAAAAGCTTTATAAATAGGGGGATAACTGGGTTAAAAATCCTAAGGAGGAATGATATTTATCGTAAAAAGGGCAAATGGACCGCATATCAACTTTAACGCCTTATTCATGCTTGATAGGGACCAGGATAGATTTTCTTAATCATACTGTTAAAACCACGGATTTTCTCGGGATAACGCAAACTCAATGCTCACAGTCATATCTACAACAAGATGTGGCGTATTACGCTGTTCACTTCAACAAGAGAGTTTGCGGGATTAAAAATTTGGATTGCAACGCGCTGCAGGGTATTAAACCCAAATTTTTAATAATGGAGGACTGATAGATGGAACACGCTGACTCTCAAACACCTGTTTCAGATTCTTATCTGCGCCCCAGATGGCGGTTCGCAGATGTTGAGGAGGGGGAATTACGCATCGGGAAGATGCCTTTGACCTACCTGGCTACAAGGTTCGGCACCCCTTTCTATCTGGTTGTTGAGAGTGAGGTCAGGGACCGTTTGAGGCGTTTCAAGAATGCTTTTCCTTATCCGAGGTTCAATCCTCAGTTTGCTGTGAAGTGCAATTCTAATTTTGAGATCCTGAGGATTGTCCATGAGGAGGGTTTTGAGGTTGATGCCAGCAGTGTCGGTGAGATCATCCTTGCCTTGATGGCTGGGTTTGAGCCTGAGCAGATCTCTTTGACCACTGTCTTCAAGTCTGAGCAGGACATGATCTTCGCTGCCCAGATCGGTGTCAAGGCCATGAGTGTCGATTCTCTTGAGGAGCTTGACAAGGCCATCCGTGTAGCTAAGGTGTCTGGCTCTAAGCTTAACCTTTTCATGCGTGTCAACCCTAAGGTCAGTTATGGTGATTATTCTACCACTCAGCATCATTATGGCATCCCTATCGATGATGCCAAGCATGCTATTGATTTGGCCGCCTCTGCGCCTGAGGTCGACATTGTCGGCCTTCACTGGCATGGTGCTTACGTGCCTGGCCCTGAGGTCTATCATCTTGCCATGAGGAAGCTTCTTCCTCTTGCGAAGTATGCTAAAGAAAAGGGCCATCCTATCAGGTATCTTGACCTGGGTGGTGGTTTCCCGATATCCTCTGACAATACATCTTTCACTCCTGAGGATCTTGGTCCTGGTCTTGTCAGTGAGTTGGAGTCTCTCCAGGAGTCTCTTGGTCTTGACCTTATCCTTGTGTTTGAGCCTGGCAAGTTCATCGTCGCCAATTCAGCANNGCCTGTGTCAAGGATTTTGGTCATAGGAAGCTTGCTGTCGTCGATGCATCTACCTATCATATGCTTCCTGACCCTCTTGTCTGTGAATGTTATTATCCTATCCTTCCTGCTACCAAGATGGATTCGCCCCCTGATCATACTTATGACATAAGTGGTTGCACCTGTGACTGCATCGACAAGCTTGGCAAGCAGAGGCAGCTTCCTTCCTTGCGCGAGGGTGATCTTCTGGCAGTCATGGACTGTGGCGCTTACAGCAATGTCTTGGCCTCGAATTTCAACACTCTCCGTCGGCCTAAGATGGTCCTTCTGAAGGAGGATGGCACCCTTAAGCTTATCAGGCGTCAGGACCGTTATTCAGAACTCTTCGCTGCAGAGCTTGACATGATCAAGCTTGAGAATGACGTCCAGCTCAAGAACATCTGGAACAAGATTCGTGCCTCGGCCTCTCGGGTCAAGCCTGTTGGTAAGTTCAGCAAGCCTATATGTCTAGACTGACCCTTGTCATGTAGCCGTCGTCTGTCTTCTTGAATTTGTATTTGTGGTAGGTCACTGCCTTCACCACTGTCTCTCCCTTCTCTGGGGTCATCGTCTCTCCGTATGCATACCCTGTCAGGTGTTTCTCGTCTATCTCAGTGATCCTGAACTTTGAGAAGAACATCTCTTCTATATCTACTGTCGCTATGAGGTATTGCAGCCAGTTTATCATAAGGTCCTCGGCTGAGTCTGCCTTGACCTCGACCTTGAGCTCTTTCTCGGAACCCACAAGGTCTTTCTTGCATATTATCTGCATGAGTGCCTCTGCTGCGTTCTCGAACAGATCTTTGAGGTCTTTTCCGTATGCCTCGAACATCACGTCTGATGTTATCTCGTCAAGGAACTTGTATTTCTCCATCTCTGTCACATGCCCCGGCTCTCAGCCGGTCTCAGTAAGGTACCAGCCTCAGGTCTTTAAGTGTTTCGTCTTCTTCCTCTTCTTTTCCCATCCCTGGGATCCCCATGCTGTCCTCTCCGAGGATGTCCTGCATGCTTGGGCTTCCTGCGCTGGATGCCTGTGGCTCTGGGCTGCTGAATAATGAGAATAGGTCTCCTGTGCTGCTTGGCAGTGCGCTCCCGCCTGCCTGGCTTTGCCCTGCCGCCTGACCGATCTCCTGCAGGGAAGATTGTGATGTCCCGCTGTCTCCGAACATTCCCATGAATCCCGCGTTGGGTGATGGGCTGTCGAATATGTCCATATGTCTCTCTGCTCGTACGCTGCTTCCTGGTGATTGGCTTGCCTCTATCCTTGCCAGTTTCCTGTCGAGTCTTGACTGGCCTGTCCTTGAGAGTGCCTGCAGCATCGCTGCCAGGTGCATGATCTCCTCTTTTGTGTCCCTTTTTGTATCGATCTCGATCTTCATTCCTATCACCTTTTTGTCTGACCTTCAGTCGCTCAGCTGACTATCCAATAGTATAGGTATACTTCTTTATAATCGTTTGTGCTGTTTGACGTGATGAACACGGTCTCTGTGAAGATATTTTTGGCCACCTGAGGTGGGTCTGGCCTGTTTATGCTCGCTCCGAATTCATGTGTCTTGGGTATGAATGGCCTTATCTCGTCTTCCATGCATGTGATGTTGTTCGCATACACGCACTGTCTGAATGATTCCTGCTGTTCCAGGTTCTCGAGTATCCTCAGGTCTGACCTTTCAGGTTGTCTTGCCACTCCTTTCAGCACGACGAATACTACGAACAGGAATGTTATGAAGAATGCTATGAATGCCTCTAGTGTCCTTATGTACCCTTTCCTTGCTCTTATCATCCTGCGCATTTTACATCATCTTATTGTGCTGACTTCGTTCACCATACAGTTATTGTTATGTTGACCTGTCTTTGTTCATAGTCTTTGTCCAGTATGAATCCTTTCTTCTTCTTTGCGTACACGTCCTGCGCCTCTGGTTGTGTTATGCCGTAGCTTGCCTGTATGTCTTCTCCTGTGAATGTCACGTTGAAGTCTCTTCCGCTTGGGAATCCGAACTCCTCTTTCAGCTGGTTGTAGTCCCTGTTGTTGTAGTATAGCATCCTGTCCCTTGAGATCGTCGTCAGTGTCTCTACTGTTCCCACGCGTGGCGTCAACGGGTATCCCTGGACTGCGCGGTAGTCTCCTTCATGGAAGAGCAGTAGGTAATCATCGTCCTCGACGTCGAATCCTGCCTCGACATTCACGTTTGTCTCGTTTGTGCACAGTCTCAGTGTCACGTTCTTGTCGAATATCAGTGCCATGCCTGAACCGTCGCCGTAGAGGTCGAGCATGTTTGTCTCGTAGTACTTGCACCTGTCTGTGATGTGGTAGCTCAGCTCTCCCTTGCGCGACGGATCCATATAGTAGTTGGTATAATTATATGCTGAGAATGATATCGTCACATTGTGGTCTCTGTAGTCTCCTGGCCTGATGTTGTTGTACAGCCGGGAGTTCTTCGCGAACACCAGTGTCGTGTGGTTCACTTCTGCCTCCCTGCGATAACGCGCGAATATCTCGTTATTTACGAACTCCCCTTCTGTATCTATCTCTGCTCCATCGACCGTGATTGCGAAGTCCCATAGTCTCTTCTCCCTGTCGAAGTACACGTCACTGAGCAGGTATTCATCGAATTCTGCCCTGAATGACTGGAACATCGCTTCATCTTCATCTGCGATGACTATTGGTTTTGCGCTGTACCTTAGTGCGTCATGCGGATGATACATCTGGAATCTCTTTGTCTCTGTGGTGTTCGCTATGAAGTACATCATCCCTTCGTCTATCTTGAACCAGTCTGCAGTGTTGCTCATCTNNATTTATGTCCTGGTCGATCCTTTCATCTATTGAATCATCGAGTATGTCAAGAAGCACGTCCATGTTCTCGCTTGGTGCCAGGTGTGGTCTTACGAATATGAAGAACCATGCCAGGTATAGAAGGAATATTGAGAGGCTTATGGCCCAGTCTACATGACTCAGGCCTTTCTTGCCTATATTTGACCTCTTTTTCAACATATTGTCTATACCTTGTCTGCTTTCTTAATAAATATTCCCCTATGTTTCTGACCTTGCATAAGGTGCGGTGTTGGCACCATTTCCGCAGGCCCATCGACCAACGGTCCTGGCCGTCGCCGGGGGATGCCCCAT